>JANJTI010000135.1 GCA_024711185.1 Brevundimonas sp.
GGTGAACGGGAACTTGCCGGACTTGTAGGCGACCCCCGCCTCCTTCAGCTGCTCCTCGGTCTTGCCGACCCAGGCCACCTCCGGCGCCGTATAGACCACGCTCGGCACCAGGTCGTAGTCGACGTGCCCGGCCTTGCCTGCGATCAGCTCGATCGCGGCCACGCCGTCCTCCTCGGCCTTGTGGGCCAGCATCGGGCCGTGGGTGACATCGCCGATCACCCAGACGCCGCCCGCGTTGGTGCGGAAATGGTCGTTGGCGATGAAGCCGCGCTGGTCCGGCTGGATCCCGACGGTCTCGAGCCCCAGGCCCTCGGTGTAGGGACGGCGGCCGATGGCCACCAGCACCACGTCGCCCTTCAGCGTTTCGGCCGCGCCGCCCGCGGCCGGTTCGACGGTCAGCTCGACGCCGTCCCTGCCGGTCCTGGCGCCGGTCACCTTGGCGCCGAGCCGGAAAGTCATGCCCTGTTTGGTCAGGGACCGCTGGAAGGCCTTGGCCACGTCCATGTCCATGCCCGGGGTGATCCGGTCGAGGTATTCGACCACGGTCACCTCGGCGCCGAGACGGCGCCAGACGGAACCCAGCTCGAGGCCGATGATGCCGGCCCCGACCACGATCAGCTTCTTCGGCACGGCGGGCAGGGACAGGGCCCCGGTCGAGTCGACCACCTTGCCGTCCTCGAAAGCCACCCCCGGGAGCGGGGTCGGCTCGGAGCCGGTGGCGATGAGGATGTTCTTCGCCGACAGGGTCGAGGTCGAGCCGTCAGCCGCGGCCACCTCGACCGCACCGGGGCCGGTGATGCGGCCGCGGCCCTTGATCCACTCGACCTTGTTCTTCTTGAAGAGGAATTCGATGCCCTTGGTCAGGGCCGAAACGCTCTCGGCCTTCTGGCCCATCATCTGGGCGAGGTTCAGCTTCGGCGCGCCGACCTCGATGCCCAGCTTCGGAAACTCCTTCGCCGCGGCCTCGAACAGTTCGGAGGCGTGCAGCAGGGCCTTCGAGGGCATGCAGCCGACGTTCAGGCAGGTGCCGCCCAGGGTGTCGCGCATCTCCACGCAGGCGACCTTCAGGCCCAGCTGCCCGGCGCGGATAGCGGCGTTATAGCCGCCGGGCCCGCCGCCGATGATGACGACGTCGTAGGGAGCGGCTTCGGCCATGGTTGTCTCTGGGCTGCGCATACGGGGATAGGCGGGCGGAACCTAGCGGTCCCGCCGCGCCGGTCAACCGCGCGCGACGCCGCGCCGGCTCAGTAGGCGAACTGTCCCGGCAGGCGCTTGCGGCGGATGCGCCGGCTGGCGACGATCACCAGCGCGCCGAGCAGCAGCAGGCCGCCGAGCGCCAGCCACAGGGGATCCAGCGGCAGGCCCGCGGTCTCGCCGGCGGCCGACGCCACCGTGGCCTCGGGCGCGGTGAAAATCTCCGCCGGGGCGCGGCCGTCGATCGCCAGCCGCAGGGCGGCGTCGGCGAGGAAGCCGAGGAAATAGGCCACGGCCGCCTTCGAACTCCCGGACCCGAGCATCAGGGCCGCGATCACGTAGAGCAGGACGGCGGCGGCCAGGAGCGTCCACCCGGGCAGGAATCCGAACAACGGCGCGCCTGTCTCGGCCGAGCTGCGCATCGCCTCGGCGTCCGGCGGGGCGGCCGTTCCGAGCAGCGGCGCGATCCACGGCCAGGCCAGCCAGCCTGCATAGGCCAGCACCGCCGCCACGACGACGAACCGAAGCAGTTTCATGACCACACTCCCTCTCCCTCGTTAACCAACCTACACCGGGAGCGGGGAGAGGCGATAGGCGCCTCAGGCGGCCTCGGGGAGCGTGATTGAAACCTCGGCGCCGCCGCCCGGCGCCGCGTCGATGGAGAGCGTTCCGCCCGATTGCCGGGCGAAGGCGTAGGCCTGCGACAAACCCAGGCCCGCAGCCCCCTCCCGGGTGGTGAAGAAGGGCTCCAGGGCGCGCGCCGCGAGGTCGCGATCCATGCCAGGTCCGGTATCGCGCACGCTGAGACGCAGTCCGCCTTCGAATTGGCGCTCGAGCCGCACGGCGACCGACCCGCGCCCCTCCACCGCCTGGACGGCGTTCTGCGTCAGGGCCCGCACCGCGCCCTCGAAGGTGACCGGATCGATCCGCGCCATGGCGGGCTGCGACGGACCCTCGATCATCAGGTCGACCTCCGGTCCGGCCATGGCCCGAAGGCGGCTTTCCATCCCGCGAAGCAGCACCCCTGCGTCGAGAACCTGCGTCGCCGGCTGTTCGTCCCCCTGGGCGAAAGCCGTCAGACGACGGGTCAAGGCCTCGCCGCGCTGTCCGGCGGCCAGCGCCGCCTCGCCCAGTCGCCGGACCCGGGCCGGATCGTCGGCCTGACGCAGCATCATGTCGAGCGCGCCCGTCATCACGCCCAGCAGGGCGTTGAAATCGTGGGCCAGGCCGCCGGTCAGGCGACCGATGCTTGCAAGGCGGCGGCCGCCCTGCAACTCCGCCTCGGCGTCGGTCTGCGCCTGGCGCGCGGCGGCCTGGGCCGCCTCCGCCTCCGCCCGGGCGGCCGAGGCCTGGACGAGGGCGGCGTCGGCCGTCCGCCGGGCGTCCTCGATGGCGGCCTCGAGCTCCATCACCCGTGCGGACGAGGTCGCCGCCGGCGCCTCGCGCTCGTCGGGGACGATTTCGATCGTCGTAGCCGCCGCTTCGGCGCGCTCGCCGGCCAGCAGCAGGGCGTCCGCCTGCCCCTCCGCATCGCACAGGGGCAGCATCGTCCAGCGGATGCCGCCGCAGGGACCGTCCGACGAGATGAAGGGGCCGGCCTCGCCTGCCGGGGCGGTGAAGGCGGCGCGGATCGCCTCACGGCCTTCCGCCCGTTCTCCTTCGGCGAGGAAGAGCTCCCCGAACTCGCCTTCCGCTGCATCCCGCCCGAGGACCGCCAGCGCGGTGCGATTGGCGTCGCGCACCGCGCCGTCCGGTCCGACCACGACCAGGGCGCTCGAGGCGGCGTCGAACACCCGGCGTGCGATATCGTCGACCGGAGCCGTCGGCGTGGGCGGCGGCGCTGGCTCGGGGGTGCGCAGACCTTCCGCCTCCACGATCGCGGCGGTCGATCCGGTGATCTCGCCCCATTCGTTCTCGATCGGCATGGCGGTCACCGCGACCAGCATCTTCTTGCGCGTCGCCGGGTTGGCCAGCAGGTGCTGGAAGCCCTTCACCGTCTGGCCGCGGAGGGCCCTGGCGCTGGGCAGCAGGTCGGGGGGGATGGGCCGGCCATCGGGGAAGGTGATGCCCCAGGTCGCCGAGTGGAAGCGAAGGCCGATCAGTTCAGCGTCCCGCCGTCCCAGCAGCTGGTGGGCGGCCCGGTTCGCGAAGACGAACTTGCCCTGCTTGTCGGTCTCGACAAGCGCGACCGGGATGGCGTTGAGCGTCTCGAAGAGCCGCTTCTGCGAATCCTCCGCGACGCGCTGGACGAGGTCGAGCTGACCCGAGGCGTCGACGTGACGGGACCGGTTGGTCCAGGCGAGCCACAGGGCGGTGAGGCCGACCAGCCAACCGGCGGCCGCCAGACCGCCCAGGACCCACATCCAGTTGATCTGCCCCTCGAGAAACATACGCCCTGACTGTCCCGTTCTGGCGCCCCGCGCGCCCGCACGGACGACATCCTGCAAGGGGCGAACCGGCCGGCCCTGCATTCGCCTCCCGGGCGACCTAACTTCCGCTTCGGGCGAACGTCCAGCGCGCTTGACGACACGCGCCCGAAATCACCGCGACCCGCTCCAGCCTCGCATGGCCCCCGGGCCCGCCGTGGCCGGAGTCGTCGGCTCAGTGCCCTCCGGACGGATACGGGGTCGTGGCGATCGAACTGAACATGCCCGGGATGGCCTCCGCGAGGCCCGCCAGGATGAACTGGATCGCCAGGGCGCAGAGGATCAGGCCGAGCACCCGCACGACGATGGCCATGCCGACATCCCCGAGGATGCGGCTGATCGGTCCGGTCAGCGAGAAGCAGACGAAGGAGACGAGGCCGGCGGCGGAGATGGCGATCAGCGACGCCGCCGTCGCGGCCGGGCCGATGCGCTCCGCCTCGCCGGCCTGGATGATGACCGCCGAGATGGCCCCGGGGCCGATCATCAGCGGGATGGCGAAGGGCACGATCAGTCGCTGGAAGCGCCGTTTGGCGTACCCTCGCACGTCGCCCGAGTCGGCGACCGCGTCGGCGTCCGCGAACATCTTGAGGAAGTCCTCGCGCGCCATGTCGAGGCCGAGGAACAGCAGCAGGATGCCGCCCGCGATCCGGAAGGCGGCCAGCGAGATGCCGAAGAACTGCAGCAGCCCCAGGCCGGTGAAGAAGAAGAAGCCGAGGAACAGGACGGCGAACAGGCAGATCAGGGCCGAGACCGAGACGCGCTGGCGCAGCGTGGCCCCGGCCGTGGCGGCGGCGAAGATCGGCAGATTGCCGATCGGATCGACCAGGGCGAACAGGGCCACGAACAGGTTGACGCCCAGATCGACCGCGTCCATGTCCTGACCCCGCCCCCAATTCAGCTGCGCCCATAAGGGCCGAGGCGCGTCCGCGCGTCCACCCCAAAGGCGAACGGAGACCGCCGATGACGCCCGTGACCGCCGACCCGCGCCTGATCGTGGGGCTGGACCTGCCCTCCCTCGACGCCGCCCGCGCCATGGTCGACGGGCTGGACGGCGCGGTCAGCGCCTACAAGATCGGCCTGACCCTGCTGGCGCGGCCGGGCGGGGTCGCCTTCGCCCACGACCTGCGTGGCCGGGGCAAGCTGGTGTTCCAGGACTGGAAGCTGCACGACATCGGGGCCCAGGTCGAAGGCGCCGCGCGCGCCGTCGCCGAGGGCGGCTGCGATCTCCTCACCGTCCACGCCGAGCCGCAGGTGATGCGCGGCGCGGTGAAAGGTCGCGACGCCGCCGGCCTCGACACGAAGCTTCTGGCCGTCACCGTGCTGACCAGTCTGTCCGACGCCGATCTGGCCGAGATCGGGTACGGCGCCGGGGCCGCGGATCTCGTCGAGCGCCGGGTGCGGCAGGCGCTCGACTGCGGCATGGACGGCGTGGTCTCCAGCCCGCTGGAGGCGGCGAAGGTCCGGGCCATGGCCCTTGCGGCCGGTCGGCCCGATTTCCTCGTGGTCACGCCGGGCGTGCGGCCGGCGGGAGCCGAACGCGGCGACCAGCAACGGGTGGCGACCCCGGAGGCCGCCCTGCGCGCGGGAGCCAGTCACCTCGTGGTCGCGCGCCCGGTGGTCGCGTCCGACGATCCGCGGCGCGCCGCTTCAGCCATCGTCGCCTCGATGGAGGGCGTGGGGGTCTGACGATCAGCCCCGTTCGCCGGGCTCCTGACGGTACTGCTGCCGCGGCGGATGGGACCGGCGCGGACGATCCGGCCGATGCGACCGCGGCCGCTCGGGACGCGGCGGCTCGTAGCGTGGCGGTTCAGGCAGGTAGGCCGGCGGATAGGGCGCCGGCGGCCGGTCGTCATGGCAGTCGCAGTCGCGCCGCCGATCGTAGCCCCCGGCCAGATAACCTTCCTCCCACGCGCCGTATTCCTCGTAGGATTCGTAGGCCTCGTAAGTCTCGTAGGCTCTCGACCCGCGTCGCTCGCTGTAGCCGTAGCGGCCGCCCCGGTCGTGCGCCTCATGGCGGTAGCCGCACCACGAAGGGCGCAGCTCGTCGCGTCCGAAGCCGGTGACGATATAGCCGAACGGCGCCGACGGGCAGGCCGGGCCCAGCGTCTCGATCGGGCCATAGTAGACCGGCCCGCCGCCGTAGCCTCCGAAGTCCCCGCCGTATCCGCCGCCGCCGACGTAAACCACCCCGCCGCCGGCATGGCCCCGCCGGACAGAGCCGACGTCAAAGGTCCGGGCGTGGAACCGGGAGCTCGCCGACGCCGACGCCGACGCCGAGGCGCTGGCGTTGACGTTGATGTTGGTGTTGGGCCCGCCGTGGCAGCAGGGCGCCGGGGGAGGGGGCGGCGGCGGGCGATGGCCGCATCCGCCTCCGCAGCCGGATCCGCGGGGATCTCCCGCCAGGGCGGGTCCGGCCATCAGGACGAGGAAGGCGGCGCCGGCCGCCGCGGTAAGCATACGCATCTCACGGACTCCGTTTCAGGAGCCGTTATCCGCCTCTCCGTCGAGAAGGCGCGGCCTTGCACCGAGGGCGGGAGCCATGGGCGCGGGTTTCGCGCACGAGGGAGAATATTAACCGGGATCCACGGTCACCGATCATAAAGGTAGACGTCTCCGCAGCCGCAGTCCGGCCCGTAGTCATGCGCGCTGCCCTGGCCCCGCCAGCCTCGTCGCGCCGAGGGGTGTCGGTCGTCCTGGTAGCCCCACTCGTCCCGGTAGCCCTGCCAGGGACGGCCGTCGCGATAGCCGTACCGCTCGTACCGGGCGCCGTATCCGTAGGGTCGCCCGTCTCCGTAGCGGCGTCCATGGTCGCGGCCGTAGCTGTAGCCGTAGCCGTAGCCGGGGGCCCGGTCCGGCACATGGACCCGCGGCCTTTCATGGTAGCCGTCGGCCCATCGGCCCGTCCCCGCATAGGCGCGGGTTTCCACCTCGGACAGGGGCGTGCCGCCGACCGGTCGGCCCCACGCATCGAGATACACCGGCTGCCCCCAGGAGGGCGCGAAGTTCTGGGCCGCGGCCGACCCGGCGAGGGAGATGGCGGCGAGCCCGGCGGCGAGGGCGAGCGGTTTGATCATCGACGGAGCTCCTGCGGGGACAGGGTTAACGTCGTTCGGCGGCCTTTGTTCGCCTAGAAGTCGACGGCGAGCCCCTTCTTCTCCCAGTCGCCGTAGCGCGTCGGCTCCGGACCGCGCGGACCGCCGTGCTCGACCGCCATGGGCGCATCGCGCGCCGCCTGCCGACGCGCCGCAGCTTCCAGCAGGGCGCGGCGGGCGGCTTCGGACAGGGGCCGCTCGGGCGTTGCGTGCGGCACGTCCGCGTTGAAAGTCGGAGCGGGCGGTTCTTCGGGGGTGGGATGATCGGTCACAGCGTCCTCCGCTTGAGCCGCAGCGTTGTGATCCACAAATTGGGCGTCCGCCAGCCCGGCGCCAGCGCCTTTGACCCGAGCGACGATGAACCACCTGAAGACCTTCGCCCTTCTCGCCGTCCTGACCGCCCTGTTCATGGGCATCGGCTACATGATCGGCGGAACCACGGGGATGCTGATCGCCCTGCTGTTCGCGGGCGGCATGAACCTGTTCAGCTACTGGAACGCCGACAAGATCGTGCTGCGCATGTACCGCGCCCAGCCGGTCGACGAGAACCATCCCAATGGCGCGGTCCGCACCTACGTCGCCGATGTGCTGCAGATGGCCCGCGACGCCGGGCTGCCACGGCCGAAGATCGCCATCATTCCCAACGACCAGCCGAACGCGTTCGCCACCGGCCGCAATCCGGAGAACGCCGCCGTCTGCGCCACCACCGGCCTGCTGGACATGCTGACGCGTGAGGAGGTTCGCGGGGTGATGGCCCACGAACTTGCCCACGTGAAGAATCGCGACACCCTGACCATGACGGTGACGGCGACCATCGCCGGCGCCATCGCCGCCCTCGCCAACTTCGCCCTGTTCTTCGGCGGCGGCGACGACCGGGAGCGGCCGGGCGGGCTGATCGGAACGCTCGCGCTGATGATCCTCGCCCCCATGGCCGCGGGCCTGGTGCAGATGGCGATCAGCCGCACGCGCGAGTATGACGCCGACCGGGTCGGGGCCGAGATCGCGCGCGATCCGCAGGCGCTCGCCTCGGCCCTGCAGAAGATCGAGGCCTATGCGAAGCGGATCCACAACCCGACCGCCGAGCGCAATCCGGCCTCGGGGCAGCTGTTCATCATCAATCCGCTGGCAGGGCGCGGCGCCGA
>JANJTI010000148.1 GCA_024711185.1 Brevundimonas sp.
CCGGGGGCGATGTCGGTGGTCAGCGGCCCGAGGGTGTAGAAGGGCGCCTCGTGGCAGTGCTTGAGCTGCTCGTCCATGTTGGCCTTGATCTTGTGCATCGGCACGTGGCCGGGGCCCTCGATCATCACCTGGCAGCCGTGGCCCCAGGCGACCCTGGTCAGCTCGCCCAGGGTGCGCAACTCGGCGAACTGGGCTTCGTCATTGGCGTCGGCGATGGAGCCGGGGCGCAGGCCGTCGCCGAGCGAGAACGACACGTCGTAGGCGCGCATGATCTCGCAGATCTCGGCGAAGTTCTCGTAGAGGAAGGACTCGCGGTGGTGGGCCAGGCACCACTTGGCCATGATCGAGCCGCCGCGTGAGACGATGCCGGTGACGCGACTGGCGGTGAGCGGCACGAAGGGCAGGCGCACGCCGGCGTGGATGGTGAAGTAGTCGACGCCCTGCTCGGCCTGTTCGATCAGGGTGTCGCGGAACACCTCCCAGGTCAGGTCCTCGGCCACGCCGCCGACCTTCTCCAGCGCCTGGTAGATGGGCACGGTGCCGATGGGGACCGGGCTGTTGCGCACGATCCAGTCGCGGATGTTGTGGATGTTGCGGCCGGTCGACAGGTCCATGACCGTGTCGGCGCCCCAGCGGGTGGCCCAGACCAGCTTGTCGACCTCGTCGGCGACGCTGGAGAGGACGGCCGAGTTGCCGATGTTGGCGTTGATCTTGACCAGGAAGTTGCGGCCGATGGCCATCGGCTCGACTTCGCGGTGGTTGATGTTGGCGGGGATGATGGCTCTTCCCCTCGCGACTTCGTCGCGGACGAACTCGGGGGTGACGAGGTCGGGGATGGCGGCGCCGAAGGACTCGCCGTCGCGTGGGGCGTGGGGTGTGGGGTGTAGGGTGTGGGGGAGAGGGACAGTGGAGCCGTCGGCGAGGGTGATGGTCTGGGCGGACCCCATACCCGACACCCCATTCCCCACACCCTGCTCCCGGCGGAGGTTCTCGCGGATGGCGACGTATTCCATCTCGGGCGTGACGATCCCGGCGCGGGCGTATTCCAGCTGGGTGACGGGGCGGCCGGGGACGCCCTTGAAGACGCGGTGGCGGCTGGTGTCGAAGGCGGGGGCGAGGTGTTTGCCGGAGGCGTGGCCGTTGTCCTCGGGCTTCACCTCCCGGGGGGAGGTCTCGGGGGCGATGTCGCCGCGCGACAGACGCCAGTCCGGGGCGATGACCTCGGGCAGGCCCTTGTTGATGTCGATGCGCGCGTCGGGGTCGGTGTAGGGGCCGGAGGGGTCGTAGACCGTGACCGGCGGCTCGTTGGCCGAGGGATGGACGGCGATCTCGGCGAAGGGGACGCGGAGGTCGGGATGGATCACGCCCGGCTCGTAGACCTTGCGGCGGCCGGGACGCGGGCCGGTGGGGACGGCGCCGGTGGCGCTCTCCACCCGCTTCTTCGCCTCGGACAGGGCCAGATCGACCTGGGGCTCGTGCGGCTGGTCGGCGGGGGGGACGTGGACGTTCATGGCGCGGCCTCGAGGTTGAGGTCCGCCGACGACGGGCGCGCGCGGTCCCCGCTTGCGCGGGGCTGACGATCTCATCCCTTCGCCGGCATGACCCGGATCAGGTTCGACGGGTCAGGACGCGGTCCTATCTCAGCCGCCTGCGCGGCCCCCCGGAGAACGGGCGGACCCTGCGCCGGACGGGGGCGGGGGTCAAGGCTCGGCCCAGCCGGGGACGGAGAGCTCGACCGCGCCGCGCGGGTCGGCGTCGAAGGTCAGGACCGCGGTCTCGCGGCCGTGGGCGGGGACGTAGTCGATGACGGCGCGGGCGGTCTCGGAGCCGAGGCGGCCCTCGACCTCGACGGCGGCGGCCGTGCGGTCGCCGCTGTTGGACACCTCGACCTCGGCCAGCCAGCGGCCGGCGACGGGGCGGGCCGATTGCAGCCGGGCCTCGACGGCGGCCGGGGTCCGGGGGCCGAGCGCCTCGAAGACGACCACCGCCAGGACGGCCAGGACGATGAGGAGGCCGAGGCCGCCCATGGCCCATTCGAGCAGGGCCGGGGCCGGCGGCGGGCCGGGCTTCTTGCGGGCGGCGGCCATCAGACCAGCAGCCGGGCGGCGGCGGCGCCGAGCGCCCCGGGGAAGGCGAGCACGACCATGGCGTCGACCGTCTCGGCGAGGCCGTGGCCCCCGGTGCGGCCGAACACCCACAGCACCCACAGGCTGACCAGCAGCACCAGGGCGTAGCCGGGCAGGGTGTAGTGGGCGAAGGCGGCCAGCGGCCGGTCGTGCGCCTCCTGGCCGGCGAAGCCGACGCTGTAGACGAGGGCGTGCATGAGCAGCAGCGACGCGGCCATGAGGGCGACGACGTGCGCCGGGCTCATGCGGTAGGCGATGAGGATCATCTCCTCGGTCGGGGCCATGTTGAGGGCGAGGAACAGGGCCCCGGCGACCATCAGGAACAGCTCGCCCGGGTAGGAGGCCTGGTCCTCGTCGCCGATGTCCTCGTCGCCGGCGCTGAGCTGGCGGCCGGCGAGCAGGGCGCCCATGGCCCCGGCCACCGCCTGCAGGACCAGCTGGCCGGCGATCTGGCGCGGCGGGGCGTCCGCCTCGAGCACGCCGAGCAGGGTCAGGGCCGCGGCGGCGGTGAGGAAGCCGACGGCGAGGGCGACGAGGGTGTCGAGCAGGGCGTGGCCGAGGCCGCGATGACTGGCGCTGAAGCCGGCGTAATACGCCAGGCCGAGCAGCAGGGGCAGGGCGGCGAGCAGGAAGACGGCGAGACGCCACGGCTCGAGCAGGAAGCCGAACCACCACATCTCCATGGTCATCAGCAGCGGCAGGCCGAACAGCAGGGCGCCGCCGAAGGCGCGGGCGAGGTCGCGGGCGTAGGCGAACTCGCGGCGGCGATCGAAGGCGAGGCTGACGATCATGCAAACGGCAACGCCTGAAGCGGCGGTTCCGCTCCCGCGGGTCAGTCCGGATAGACGGAGAGCAGGCGGTCGAGGGCGGCGGCCACGCGCGGCCAGCCGGCGTCGTCCAGGGCGAGGCCGCCGACCGCGCCGCCGTCGGCGAGCGCGAGGTGCTGGACGGCGGCCATGAGGACGGCGTTGAGGGCGGCGGGATCGCCCTCGGGCGGGACGCGCAGGCGCGGGCGGCGCTCGCGCATCCACGCCTGCAGCAGGGCGGCGCGTTCGGCCTCGATGCGCTCGAGCAGCGGGGAGCGTTCGACCAGCGCCCAGGCCATCAGACGCAGGGTCAGGGGGCTGGCGCGCAGGGCGGCCAGCCAGGCGGCGAGGCTGGCCCGGGCGAAGGCGCGCAGGGAGTCGCCCTCGGCCGGCGGCGCCCCGGCGAGGGCCCGCACCAGCTCGGCCGCCGCGCGCGCGGCGAGGCGGGCGACGACGCCGTCGGTCCCTTCGAAATAGCGGTAGACCAGCTTGCGGTCGCAGCCGGCCTCGGCGGCGAGGGTCTGGACGTTCAGCCCCGGAAACCCGTCGCGCAGCAGGATGCGCTGGCCGGCCTCGACGATGGCGGCCTCGGTGGCGCGGCGGTCGCGCAGGCGGACGGGACTGGGTACCGGCGATTCGGCCATGGGACGAGCATCGGTCGGGCCGGCTGAGTCGGACAAGGGCGAAGGGCGGATAAGGTGCGGCCCCGGTCTGCGTCGGGGGGCGTGGCAGAGACCGGGGCCGCTGGAGGACACTGTCGAGCGCGCATCGCCGCAAGGTCCGGGCAATAAACAGCGGTCTGCGAGTTCGGTTCCGGGGTGGACGGCGGCTTTTTTCAGCGGCCCGGCGAGCGGCGCAGGATCCGATTGTCCGATGCCGGACATCGGCGAGGAATTTCATGGATTTGTAGAAGGCGTTGCGCGCGTGGGCTAGCGTGGCGATTCGCGCAGGAGGGACCCATGCCGCACCGACTCGACCGCCTCGTCTATCGCAGCACCGCGACGCGGCCCACCGACGTGCTGGTGTCGCTGGCGGAGCTGCTGGGGGAGTCGCAGCGCAACAACGCCCGTTCCGGCCTGACCGGGGCCTTGGCCGTGCACAAGGGAAACTTCCTGCAGGTGATCGAGGGCGACCCGGGCCAGCTGGACATCCTCGAGCGCCGGCTGGCCAGCGATCCGCGCCACCGCGACATCCGGGTGCTGGACCGCCGACCGGTCGAGGCCCGGGTCTTCGACGGCTGGACCATGGCCAGCGCCACCATCAGCCCGGGACTGGCCCCCGAACTGGACGCGCTGATGAGCGAGGAGCGGCCCTCGAGCCAGCGCATCGTCGGGCTGATGCTTGAGGCCGTCGACCGGACCTGAGGTCCGGGCCCGCTTGGGCCGGAGGCGGATCGGCGCTAGACGAGGCGACCCCGTCCGGAGATCCGCCATGCACCTCGCCCGC
>JANJTI010000167.1 GCA_024711185.1 Brevundimonas sp.
TCCTGTCATTGGGTCGGGCGGTCTGCGAAAACCTCGCGCCGCCCGCGTTTGCGACAGAATCCCGCCCACGCAGGCGGGATCGGCCAGAGGTTGGGTGATCCGTTTCCGCAACTGACGACTTGAGGACATCTCCGACGGACCTGTGTTCCGCCGGATGCGCTCCTGTCGCTCTTGCGCCTTCGCCTCGCCCTTCCCGCTGCGCCGGGAAAGGAATGACATGACGAGCAAGACCGGTCTGGAGTTCAAGGTTGGCGACGCGGTCGTCTATCCGGCGCACGGCGTCGGCAAGGTGGCGGCGATCGAGACCCAGGAAGTGGCCGGGATGTCGCTGGAGGTCTACGTCGTGACCTTCGACCACGAGAAGATGACCCTGCGGGTGCCGACCAGGAAGGCCAAGACCGCCGGCCTGCGTTCGCTGGCCGCGGACGACGTGGTGTCCAAGGCCCTGACCACCCTGAAGGGCCGCGCCCGCATCAAGCGCACCATGTGGTCGCGTCGCGCCCAGGAGTACGAAGCCAAGATCAACTCGGGCGACCTGATCTCGATCGCCGAGGTGGTCCGCGACCTGCACCGCGCCGAGAGCCAGCCGGAGCAGTCGTACTCCGAGCGTCAGCTTTATGAATCGGCGCTGGACCGCATGGCCCGCGAGGTCGCCGCGGCCAACAAGATCGACAAGGACGCCGCCGTCGAGCTGCTGGGCAAGTCGCTCAGCGCCAAGAAGGCGGTGGTCGCCGCCGCCGAGGAAGCCGAAGCCGCCTGATCGGGCGACATCGCCGAACGAACGAAGGGCCCGGGAGCGATCCCGGGCCCTTTTTCGATCAGTGTCCCGTACCGGTTCCCGACACGTGCTCGAGATAGGCGATCACGTCGGCGATCTCCTGCGGCTGAAACTGGAACGCCGGCATGGCCGGGTGGGCGGTCACCAGACCTTCCGCGAACGCCTCCTGCAGATCCGCGACCGGGTAGAGCACGCCCATGTCCCGGAAAGGCGGGGCGGCCGTCATCGGGCTGTCGCCGCTGCGCTCGACGGCGTGGCAGCCGGCGCACCTGAGACGCACGAGAACCGCGCCCCGGTCCACCGAACCGCTGAGCGCCGCCGGCGGCGGCGCGGCGGCGGTCCCCGGTCCATCGGCGGCGCAGCCCGCCAACGCGACGACGGCGGCGAGCGCAGCCAGAGTTGCCGTTCTCATGCAGTCACCCCCTCCGTGGAATCCCGGTATTGCGCCGGGCGTCGGTTTTTCGTCCAAAGGCGTTATCCCCCCGCGACGCCCGAGACGGCGAGCACAGGAGACGTCAATGGCCGATTTCTACCACATCCGTCTGGAGTTGGCGCGCGAGCCCGGCCGGCCCGCCGGCGATCCGACGGAGGGCTACGACCTGGTGGCGCCGCTGGACGGCGAGGGCCGCCTCGATCCGGCCGCCTGGCGCGAGAGCCCCGAGCGCAGCTACGCCCGTCGCTTCATCGACGGCGCGACCGAGGCCAAGGGTCGCCTTCGCCACGGGGCCGGGGATCGCTGGATCATCGATCTGGAGCCGGGCGAGGCGGACGACGCGGTCGGCTTCCGTTTCGGCGACGAGCGTTTCGTCGCCGGCGAATACGTCAGCCTGAACCGGCCCGACGGCGAGCAGCACACCTACGTCGTGGCCGCCGTCGCGCCGGTCTGAGCCTCAGAAATACTCGGCGTTGGCTGGGCACTGGGCGGCGATACGTCGCGCCGTGATGCTGGCCGGAATGTAGGGCGTGCCCCGCGCCAGCTGGGCGCCCCCCGAGAACCGGAAGCTCTCCGTCTCATAGGGGCCGTTCAGACGCACATTGACGCGGCGGCCCTTGCGGTCCTCGCACGTTCCCTCGAAGCGGGCGCTGCCGTCGGCGACCTGCCGCACGGGGTAGGTGCAGCGCCAGCGCCGCGTCGACAGCCCGTTGAAGAAGCGGTTGATCTCGCTGGGGCGGACGCACTTCTGCTCCGTGTCGCTGACGCCCATGACCCGCGTGGTGTACTCCCAGTAGCCGGGCTGGGGCTGGCCGGCGGCCGCCTGGGGCGGCGTCGCCGCCGACGGGGCGGACATCAGCAGGCCAGCGGCCACGACGGGGGCGGCGACGGCGGCGGTGCGGATCAGGCTGGTCTTCATCGGAATCCCGCGAATGGCGATGCGCTTCATGGACAAGGCCATTAGATGATGGCGCTTGAACGGCGGCTGAACAGCCGTGTTACGGGCCCGGCCGCCTTGACGCGGCGGGGACTCCTCCTCTATACGCCCCCCTCTCGCGCGGGACGACCTCCCGCGCGCACCTGTTTCATGCGTCCGCCGTCTGCGCGGCCAGCGCCCGAAGGATAGTCAGATGTCGCGTCGTTGCGAACTCACCGGTATCGGCCCGATGGTCGGCCACAGCGTGAGCCACTCGAACATCAAGACCAAGCGCCGCTTCCTGCCGTCGCTGAAGGCGGTCAAGGTGACCTCGGATGCGCTCGGCCAGACCTTCTCGCTGCGCATCTCCAACGCCGCCCTGCGCACCCTCGACTACAAGGGCGGCCTGGACGCCTTCATCGTCAAGGCTCGCGACGAGCAGTTGTCGCCCGCGGCCCAGCGCATCAAGCGCCAGGTGAAGGCGAAGCTGGCGGAGCAGGCCGCGGCCTGATCGCCGCGACATCGAAAGTCCCGACAGGGGCCGGCGGAAACGCCGGCCCTTTTCGTTTGCGCGCTTCGCGCCGCCCCGCCAGTCTGGCCGCTCGTCGTCCGGGGAGCCGTCCGTGTTCACAACCGCCCGCTGCGCCGCGCTGATCGGCGCCTCGCTCCTCGCCCTCGCCGCCTGCGCCACGTCGCCGTCGCCCGCCGTCGAGGGCGTCCCTCACGTCCGGCCGGAGCCGCAGGCGGCGCCGGCGCCGCTGCGGGAGTCCACCGCCTTCACCCTCGGCACCGACCAGCCGCGCACGCCCGAGCAGCTGGCCATGCGCTTTGACAAGGCCGACCTGTCGATCCGAGTGATTCCGGACGAGAGGGCGATCGACGCCGTGGCGGTGCTGGCCTTCGCCGCGGTCGCGCCCGTGTCCGCCGTGGTTGTCG
>JANJTI010000120.1 GCA_024711185.1 Brevundimonas sp.
GACGTAGCGGAACTCGTCGCTGGCGCGGACGTCCCGCTCCAGGTCGAACTTGTGCGAGAACAGACGGGCCGCCGCGCGGGCGATCGCCGCCGGGGTCCCCTCGCGCCGGGCGGTGCGGGACAGCGAGCCCTCGACCTTTCCGCTCAGGACCACCGTTTCGTGGGTGACCTTTTCCTCGAGCGCGCGCAGGCGAAGGGCGCCGTCGAAGCTCCGCGAGACCGTCAGCTGGCTGGCCGGCCCGGTCCGCATGGTCAGTCCGATCAGGCGCGCGTCTCCGCGGCCGCCGCGCGGCTTGGCGATGGCGGTTTCGAAACGCTGGCCGGCCGGGATCGAAGTCACGTCCATGGCGTTGGAGAGGGTGGCTGCGACGGCCGAGGCCTCTTCGGCGGCGATCCCGGTGCGGCGCACCGCCTGCTCGAACGTCTCGCCGCGACGCACCTCGACCGGAATGGCCTCCGGGGCGCCGAGCCCCTCCGGCGCGCCGGCGGCTGCGAAGGCGCGGGCCTCGAGGTAGGCGATCTCCGCGGCGCTGAGCGGCGGGGCCTCCTCGGCCTGGGCGGGCTGATAAACACGGCCGGCAAGCAGCGCCACCGAGATCGCCGCCACCGCCGTCAAGGCGTGCGGCGCGATGCGCATCGGTTGGCGACGTGGATCGAACTGAGCCATCGGTCCCCGATAAAGACGACGCCAGCCGGCGCCAAAGCTACTGAAAGCAAGGATCACGTCCGACCGCCCCCCGGGGAACCGCCGTTCGCGAGACAGGCCGTATAACCCGTCCGTCCCATCATGGGAAGCGAGATCGTTACAACCGGTTAACCGGAGCCGTAGAGGCGGGTAAACCGGTTGTGAACCCTGAGATGATCCTCAGCTTTCGCTCGTGTATTCGCCACCGTTCCGCCGTCAATTGCAGGCGCACTGGCGCAGCTAGGGCGCTCGCAGCTCCGCTGCACTTAAAGTGACCGGCAAGCCACTATACTGTGTCCGGATGACCACGCATCTATTGTATCCGGGAGATCTCCTGTTGTTCGCCGCTCTTTCCAGCGGCCTGCGGCTCCCGCTAAGGAGCGGGGTATGAGCGACCCGGCGTCTCCCGCTCCCGTCCCGCCCCCGCGCAGGCGCTCGCGAAGCCGTCGCGCGCTCTTCGTCGTCGCCACAGGGATCGGCGTCCTGCTGGTGCTGGTCGCCCTGCTCTATCTCAACCGTCGCGCCGCCACCCGCCAGGTGCTGGTCGGCTGGCTGGAGCAGCAGGGGATCGAGGCCGAACTGAACGTCGAGCAGGTCGAGCTCGACAGCCTCGTGGCCCGTCTCCGCGTCGGCGACCCCGATGATCCGGACATCGTCGTCGAGCGGGTGGAGGTCGACTTCTCGATCGGCGCGCCGTGGTCGGCGCAGGGTGTCGGCGTCACGCCCAGCCGGATTCGCCTGCTCCGGCCGGTGGTCCGGGCCCGCCTGGACGACGGCAAGCTGTCCTTTGGCTCGCTCGACCCGCTGATCGAGCGCTTCACCGCCCGGCCGCCCCGGCCGGATGTGCGGGGACCGCTGGTGCTGGTCGAGCGCGGCGTGGTGCGGCTGGAAACCGGGTACGGTCCTGTGGAGGCGCGGGGCGACGCCCGCATCGACGACGGCAAGCTGATGCGCCTTGTCGCCCGCATGCCGTCCGCGGATCTGCGCAGCGGCGACATCGCCGCGCGGGGCCTCGGCGCCAGCGTGGACCTGACCACCGTCGGCGACCGGGTGACGATCCGGGCCGGGGCCGTGGCCGCTGCGGCCGAGCTGCCCGGCCTGGAGGGCGGGGGACTGCGCCTCGGCGTCGCCGGCGAGCTGCCCTACCCCGACCTCAAGACCCGCCGCGGCGACGGGCGGGCGCTGCTCCGGGCGCAACTTTCCGCCGACCGGCTGGACGTCGCCGACGGCGTTCTCCGCCGGCTGAACGGGACTCTTGATTTCAACGGAACGACAGCCGGCTGGATCGAGAGCTTCCGCATCGAGGGGACCAGCAATATCGATGCCCGCGCCGAACGCCTCGCGGGGCCGGCCGCGGCGACGTCGCCCCGCCTCCGTCTGGCCCGGGCCCGCACGCGCCTGGCGCGCGACTCCGGCGTCGTCAGCTGGCGACTGGACGGCGACGCCGCCTTCAAGGCCGGGCGACTGGCCGCCGCCGGGGTGGACGCCGCCGACGTCGATGCCGCCGCCTCCCGCCTGACCGTCGGCGGAAACGGGCGCGCCGTCGAGATCAGCGGCCCCCTGCGTCTCGCCGCCGACCGCCTCCGGTGGGGAGACCTGACCCTGCGGCAGGTGCGGTCGACCGCGGCGCTCGACGTGATCTCTGACGCGGGCCTGCGCATCGGCCTCGCCGGCCGGCTGCAGGCAGGGGGCGGGGCGTGGCCTCTGCTCGGCCCCGCCTCGGCCGGCGAGCTCCCCGACGTCGCGGCGATGAAGCAGGCGCTCGGCGACTTCACCGTCGACGCTCCCGCCTTCCGGCTCGCGACCGGCGGCTCCGGAACCCGCCTGGTCCTCGCCGCCCCCGCCCGCATCCGTCCGGCCAACGGCGGCCTCCTGACCATCAGCCCGGCAGCGGGCCCGCTCTTCGCCGCGGCCGCCGGCGAGGCCGGCGGCGGCGCCTTCTCCCTCGCCGCCACGCGCGGGCGCGGCCTGCCGGAAGCCGCCTTCGAGGCGCCCCGCTGGCGCCTGGTGCCGGGGGGCTTCGTGGCGACGCTCGAGGGCCGCGCCGCACTCGATTTCGACCTCGGCCGCGGCATCCGTCTTGAGACCCGCGGCGAACTGGCCTCGGGCGGCGGCCGGCTGACCTACACCGCCGCCGGCTGCGCCCCCGTTTCGGTCGAGCGGCTGGAGCTGGGCGAGAATGACGTGACCGACCTGTCCGGCGCCCTCTGCCCGGCCGACCGGCCCCTGCTGACGGCGCAAGGCGGCAGCTGGCGCTCGGAGGCGCGTCTGGGAAAGGTCGACGCCGACGCGCCCTTTCTCGGCCTCGGGATCCGCGACGGCGCAGGGCGGCTCGTGGCCACCGGAGGCCGCGTTGGCCTCGGCCTCGATCTCGGCGCCGACTCCGCCACCCTGGTCGACACGACCAGCCCGCGCCGCTTCCATCCCCTCGCCGCCGCCGGCTCCGCCAGTCTTCGCGGTCAGACCTGGAACGGCTGGTTCGATCTGTCGCGCGACGGCGCCACGCTGGGCCGCCTCACCCTCGCCCACGACGGCCGCGCCGGAGCCGGGGGCGTGGAGATCGACGCCCCCGCCATCGTGTTCACCGAAGACGGGCTTCAGCCCGCGGACCTCAGCCCGCTCGTGGCGGACTTCGTCGGTTCGCCGGCGACCGGTTCCGTCGCCTTCCAAGGCCGGGTCGACTGGCGCGACGGGTCCGAAGGCTCAAGCGGCGGCCGCCTGACCATCCCGGGCCTCGACTTCGTCAGCCCTGCCGGCCCGGTGAAAGGTCTCCGCGGCGTCATCGACTTCACCAGCCTCGCCCCGCTCGTCGCCGCTCCGGGCCAGCGGCTCACGGCCGACCGGCTCGAGTCGGTCGCCCCGCTCACCGACATCGAACTGGTCTTCGGCCTCGACAGGGCGGCGGTGACCATCCAGGGCGGCGACCTGACCGCCGCCGGCGGCGTGCTTCGCATCGAGCCTTTCGACGTGCCGCTGGACCGCAGCCGGCCGTTCGGCGGCGTGCTGGTGCTCGAGAACGTGCAGCTGGGAGAGGTGATCGCCGGGGCCGGCTTCGAGGACAAGGTGCGTCTCGACGCCGTCGTCTCCGGCCGCCTCCCGTTCACATACGACCCCGCCGTCGGACTGCGCATCGCCGACGGGACCCTCTACGCGGTCCAGCCCGGACGGCTGTCGATCCAGCGCGAGGCGCTCAGCGGACTGGAGGCCGGCGGCGGCGGCGAGGCGGTGTCGCCCAACACCGTCCAGGACCTCGCCTACCAGGCCATGGAGAATCTGTCGTTCGACATCCTCTCCGCCGAGGTGAACAGCCTCGACCAGGGGCGGCTTCGCGTCCTGTTCCGCATCCGCGGACGCCACGACCCGCCGCAGCGGCAGGAACTGCGGGTCTCCATCGCCGAGTTCATCAGCCGGGAGTTTCTGAACCGGGAGCTGCCCCTGCCGTCCGGCACCGGCATCGATCTGACGCTGGACGCCACCCTCAACGCCAACCAGCTCGTCGGCGACCTGCTCGAGCTCAACCGCGCCCGCAACGGCGACGCCGACCCGACGCCTTGATCCGGCCGGCTTCGCCGTTCAGAACCCGTTCACCCCGAATGGCGTTTAGATGCCGGCGATCCCGCATGGAGCCCCGATCATGACCCGGCAGAAGACGCGCAGAACCGTCGCCCTCCTCGGCCTCGTCGCCCTGGGCGCCGCTGGCTGCACGCCGACCGTCCGGCTCCAGGTCGACCCCATCCAGATCTACGCCAAGCTCGACGCCGACGTGCGCGTCCGTCTCGACCAGGAGCTGCAGCAGCTCCTGCGCGAAAACCCGAACCTGTTCTGATGCGAAAGGCTCCCGCCATGACTTTCCGCAAGCTCTTCGTCGTGACGGCTGCGATCGCCGCCCTCGGCGTGGCCGCGGGCGCGGCCTTCGCCCAGACCGCCCAGCAGAAGTCGCTGGTCGACGCCGCCAAGGCGCGCGGCGAGGTCAGCGAGCTGGCCACCGGCTACCTCGCCTTCCGCACCTCAAGCTCCGACGCCGCCCTCACCGCGGCCGTGCAGGCCGTGAACGACGGTCGACGCCAGGCCTATGCCCGCGCCGCCCAGGAGACGGGCGTCTCGGTGGACGTCGCCGCGGCTCGCGCCTTCGAGACCATCGTGCTGCCGCGCATCAGCTCCGGCCAGTGGTACCGCAACGCCCAGGGCCAGTGGGTCCAGCGCTGACCGCTCGCGCGGTTCGGCGATGACCTCCCCGCTCGTCCGCCTCCTCCGCAACCTCCTCGTCGCCGGGCTGGTCGCGGCCGGCTCCACCGTCGGCATCGCCGCCGTCTGGCGCGCCATCGGCGGGGGCGAGCTCAACGTTCACGGCTGGATCGCCCTGTCGCTGGGCGTCCTCGGAACCGTCGCCCTGGCCTGGGTGCTGATGGGGCTGGCCTTCAAGTCCGACCGGGAGGGCTGGGACGAGCGCGTCGACAACACCTTCGATCCGGGCCGCAGCGCGGGCGAGGACTCTTGAGCCCGCCCCCCGCCCGCGCGATAGGTCCGTCATGACCGCACCGGCCGCCCCCTCCGACATCACCTATTCCGGCTATCTGGCGCTCGACGACCTGCTCGCCGCCCAGCACCCGCTGTCGGACCAGCACGACGAGATGCTGTTCGTCGTCATCCATCAGACCAAGGAGCTGTGGCTCAAGCAGATCCTGCACGAGGTTGCGCTGGCCCAGACCCTGATCCGCGCCGGCGATCTGGTCCCCGCCTACAAGAGCCTCGCCCGGGTCAGCCGCATCCAGGCCGTGATGACCATGAGCTGGGACATCCTCGCCACCATGACGCCGGCGGACTACCTGCGCTTCCGCGGCGAGCTCGGCGCCTCCTCGGGCTTCCAGAGCGACCAGTTCCGCCGCTTCGAATACATGCTCGGCCTCAAGGACCGGCGCTTCCTGCGCTTCCACGAGCATCGGCCGCACGCCCACGCGGCGCTCGAGGCCGCGCTGGCCGCGCCCAGCCTCTACGACGACGCCCTGTCCCAGCTCGCCGTCGCCGGCCTGCCCGTCCCGGTCGAGGTGCTGAACCGCGACGTCAGCCAGCCCTACGAAGCCTCCGAGGCGGTCGAGGCGGCCTGGCTGGAGGTCTACCGCGACACCGCCCGCTGGTGGCCGCTCTACCAGCTGGCCGAGAAGCTGGTCGACCTCGACGACGCCCTGCTCACCTGGCGGCACAAGCACGTGGTCACCGTCGAGCGCATCATCGGCCGCCGGCCCGGCACCGGGGGCACCGCTGGCGTGGCCTACCTTGCCGAGACCCTGCAGCGCCGCTGCTTCCCCGAACTCTGGTCCCTGCGCAGCAAGCTCTGAGGAGACGCCCGATGCGCCGCCCCTCCCTCGCCGCCGCCCTGCTCATGAGCCTTGCCGCCTGCGGCGGCGAGACGCCGTCCGCGCCGCCGGAAGCGTCGGCGACGCCCGAGGCCCCGAAGGCGCCGGCCCCGGCCGCCAGCGCCGAACGCCTCGCCTTCGTCGACGACGCCGGCGAGCCGCAGCTCCTGCTGGATTGCCTCGGCGGGCCGAATCCGACGCTGCGCGCCAGCGTCGCCGGCTTCCGCAGGATCGGCAGCGAGGATCGGCTGACCCTCGGCGCCGGGAACGAGGCCTTCGCTCTCGTCGCCGACCTGTCGGACCCGTCGCCCGGCGTGGTCGCCGCGGGGCCCGTCGACCTCGACCTGCTGCGCCGCATCGGCGACCGCCGACCGGTCTCGGCCGTCTACGGCGCGCAATCGGTCGGGCCGCTGCGCCCGGGCGACGGCATGGCTCCCGACGGCTTTGTGGTCCGCTGCCGCGCCCTCGCCGGCGCCGGGAGCCCGGCCGGCCAAGCGCAACCATAAGCGGCGACCCCGCGTTCCGCTGGCGACCCGTTCCGGGAGCCAGACCATGTCCAACGCCAACCGCCACGACGTCCACGTCCTGAACAGCCTGATCGGGGCCACGATCGACAGCGCCGACGGCTACCGCGACGCCGCCGAGGGGACCGCCGATCCCGGCCATCGCGAACTGTTCGAGCGGCGCGCCTTCGAGCGCCGCCGCCTCGCCGACGAACTCGGCTTCACCGTCCGCAGCCTCGGCGGCGAGCCCCACGCCGACGGCTCCATCCTCGCCAAGGCCCAGCGCGCCTTCGCGGACGTCCGCCACGCCCTGCTCCGCGACGAGCTCTCCGTCGTCGGCGCCGTCGAGACCGCCGAGGACCAGGTCAAGGCGCGCTTCGAGAAGGCCCTCGAGGACTCCGCCATCTCGGCCACCACGCGCGAGACCATCCGCCGCGCCTGGGACCAGGTCCGCGAGGGCCACGACCAGATGCGCGACCTCAAGCACAGCCTGCAGGGGCGGAGGGACGCGGCGAGCGGGCTGTTTCCGCACTGATGCGCCGGGGCCCGGGACGGGCCGGGTTGCGACAGCCTCAGACGCCCGTGTCGCCCCCCGTCGGAGCCGGCCCGGCCGGGGCCTGCTGATCGCCTGCGCGGAAAGCGAGGTGGAGATCACCCGCGACCGCAAGGCCATGAGCAGCGTGGCCGGCTTCACCCATCAGCCGATCGCCGACGAGCCCCCTGAGCGATCGTTCCGCGGGCGCGGGGGTCCCGCCAGCGCCGGACGGACGGGCGATGCCAGCCGACTTGCGGCAACGGCGCCGGCCGCGCCTGGCAGTCAGCACGACCTCGACCAGCTCCGGGGCCGCAGGCGCATTGCAGGGCGGTCGGACGCGGAAAGCGCGCCGAGTTCGCATCAGAGGAGTGCCGGCCCGCACGGGGCCGGAAGCCGTCTCGCCCGGCCAATGCCTCTCCACCAATTCCCGCTTCCGACGGAGGATCTTCGCGAAGGCACGGAATTCGAACCTGTTTTAACCGCATGTGCACCGCCAGCCGTCACCTTCCGGGGACAACCGTAAGGAGTACGGCGTGCATCCCGCTCCCAAGCCGCTCAACGAGTCTGCTCGTCTCAAGGCGCTTCGCAAACTGAAGCTTCGAGACATCCAGCAGTCGCTTCACCTGGATCGCGCGACCCGCCTCGCTCGCCGCATAACCGCCAGCCTGAGCGCATCCATCGCCTTTGTTGAGGACGATACCGTCTGGTACGCCGCCGCCGAGGGGCTGGAGGCTTGCGAACAGCCGCGCCCGGAGACCGCTTCGGCGTGGGTGGTCCTGTCGCCGGAAGTCCTGTGGATCGAGGACTGCCGCAAGGATGCGCGCTTCGCCGACGGTCCGATGGTCGTCGGCCCCCCTTTCATCCGTTTCTTCGCCGGCGCTCCCATCACCATCCAGGGTCACCGCATCGGCTGCGTCACGATTGTCGACCCGGAACCGCGGTCCTTCGACGCGTCGCTCGCGGCCGCCCTGGCCGACGTCGCCGGCCTGGTCGGCGACGAGATCGAACTGCTCGCCGCGCGTCGCAGCCTCGAGTCCGCCCGTCGGCGGGCGGAGCGATCGAACGCCAAGGCGTTGCGCGCCAGCGTGCTGATGAGTGAGATGGTCGAGGCCCTGCCGGTGGGGGTCGCCCTGTACGACGAAGGAGACCGGCTCGCGGCGTGGAATGCCGGCTACGCCGACTCCGCGGGAGCCTTCGCCCGGCATCTGAAGCGCGGGCGACCCTACAGAGAGCTGTTGAGGCGGGTGCTGGCGGAGGGCGGGAAGCCGGAGATCATCGGTCGGGAAACCGCATGGATCGACGAGCGTGTAGCCGGTCGGCGAAGGGCCGACGCGGACCCGCATGAACAGCTTCAGAGCGACGGGCGCTGGTTTCGTGTGCAGGATCGCAACCTCTCTTCCGGCGGGGTCCTGAGCAGCGTGATCGACATCACGGAGCTGAAGCGGCGCGAACTGTCCTTCGAACTTCTGTTCTCCGCCAACCCGGTTCCGCTCGCCATCATCGATCGCTGGACGGCCGCATTCATCGACGTCAACGAGGCCGCCGTTCGACAGTACGGCTACGCCCGGGATGAGTTCGTCGCGATGTCTCTGTCGGACATCCTCCCGGCCGACGAGTGGGACGCGTTCCTGGCCCAGAGGTCTGGCGGGCTCCCCAAGGTCTACTCCGCCGAGCGGGTCTGGCGGCACCTCACGGCGGACGGCCGGGAGTTGCTGATCGCGCCCTACGTGGTCGCCACCGAGTTCGAGGGCCGGGAAGCCCTGATCGGAGCGCTGATCGACGTGTCGGCCCAGATGGAGGCCGAAAGGCAGTTGCTGGCCACAGCCGAGCGGGAACGTATAGCCCGGGACGCCGCGGAATCGGCCAACCTCGCCAAGACGGAATTCCTCGCGAACATGAGTCACGAGATCCGCACGCCGCTCAACGGGGTGGTCGCGATGGCCGATCTGCTTGGCGCCACGGACCTTGCCGCAACGCAAAAGGAAATGGTGGAGATCATCCGGACGTCCGGCCAGATGCTCAGTCATCTGCTCGCCGACATCCTTGACTCCGCCCGCATCGAATCCGGCAAACTTCAGGTCGAGCGGGTCGAGGTGGACATCGTTGACCTGACGCGTTCGGTGGTGGCGCTCTACGGTCTTCAGGCGGCGGCCAAGGGCGTCGAACTGAGTTTCGGCGGCGGAGATGTCACCGATCTCTGCATCTGGGGCGACGGGGTCCGTCTTCGCCAGATCGTCGGCAACCTTGTGTCGAACGCCATCAAATTCACGGAGGACGGAACGGTCACGGTGTCACTGAACCTGGCCGGACCGGGACAGCTGCGGATCGAGATCGAGGACTCGGGCATTGGCTTCGACCCCGCAATCAAGGCGCAACTGTTCGGGCGTTTCCAGCAGGCCGACGGCACCATCACGCGGCGCTTCGGAGGCACCGGACTGGGTCTGGCGATCAGTCGCGAGCTCGCCACGCTGATGGGCGGCGAGCTTGATTGCGACAGCGAACCCGGGCGCGGATCGCGGTTTTGGCTGACCCTTCCCTTCGAGAGGGTTGCGGCCACCAAGCCGGCGCCGCGCGCACCCGCCGAGATACCCCTCCATCAAAATCCGATGCGGGTTCTTCTCGCCGATGACCATCCCACCAACCGTCGGGTGGTGGAGCTGATGCTCGCCGATACCGGGATCGAACTGACCACGGCGGAAGACGGAAGCCAGGCGCTCGAGCTGTTCAGGACCCAGCGCTTCGACCTGATCCTGATGGACATGCAGATGCCCGTCATGGACGGGCTCGCGGCCGTCCGCGAGATTCGCCGCGAGGAGATCGCTGGCGGGCGAGCGCGGACCCCGATCATTATGCTGACAGCGAACGTTCTGCCCGAACATGTGGCTGCTGGAACAGACGCCGGCGCAGACGGCCACCTCGCGAAGCCTCTCAACGTTCGGGCGTTGTTCGAAACCCTGGAGGCCGCGGCGGTTGACGGCCCCGCTCCGGGAGCCCGCTCCGAAGCCCGCCTGGCTCGCTGACCGATCGGCAGCGGGTCGGGCGCCCCGCGGCCGGCAGCGACCGGTTCGGTCCAACGACAGGCGTCCAGGACGCCGGACGCTTCCGGCGGCGCTCAGTGGTGTCCTTCGGCGATCATCTCGAGCGTCAATTCCCCCCCGCTCGCGCGTTCGACGAGCCTTCCTTCGGCCGCCGCAGCCCAGAGCATTTCTCTCCCGAAGCGAAGGGCCAGGCTGAAGGCCTGCATGGCCGTCGCGCCGATGATCGGCGCCCCCTCGGGCAGCATTCCCTCCAGTCGGACCAGGCAGCGCCACCCCGGGAAGGGTTGCTCGGCATAAACGGGATGGCCGACCTCGAGGCGGATCGTCCTGGGCCGGCCATCGGCGCAGGTCTGTTCCAGCTCCCAGACAAAGGCGAGATCAGGTTCTGCAATCACGCATGCACTCTGAAAGAGAGATGCTGTTCTCGCCATGACGAATTGCGTTCGGGCCGGAGGCGCAAGGCTGTCTGAAGACGGGCGCGGCGGGTAAGTTGCGGCCAACGAAAAGGCCCCGGCGGTCTCCCGCCGGGGCCTTCGTCATCTCGACATCCGAAAGCCGATCAGGCCTCGGTGTTGTCCGCGGCCGGGGTCTCGGCGGCGCCGGTTTCCGGCACGGCCACTTCGCCCTTGGCGGCGCGCTGGGTCTGGCGCTCGGCGATCCGGGCCGACTTGCCGCGGCGGTCGCGCAGGTAATACAGCTTGGCGCGGCGCACGACGCCGCGGCGCTTGACCTCGATCGACTCGATGTTCGGCGACAGGATCGGGAAGACGCGCTCGACGCCCTCGCCGAACGAGATCTTGCGGACGGTGAAGTTCTCGTTCACGCCGCCGCCGGCGCGGGCGATGCACACGCCCTCGAAGGCCTGGACGCGCTCGCGCTCGCCTTCCTTGATGCGCACGTTGACGCGCAGGGTGTCGCCGGGCTGGAATTCGGGGATGGCGCGCTTCTCGACGAGGCGGGCCTTTTCTTCGGCAGCGATCTGCTGGACGATGTTCATTCTATTCTCCTCGGGCTTTTTCGCCCTTTAGCTGTGAGTTGGCGAGATACGCCGACCAGAGATCCGGCCGCCGCGCCCGCGTGGTCTCTTCCCGCTGCGCCTGACGCCATTGCGCGATCCGCCTGTGATCGCCCGACAGCAGCACCTCGGGAATGTCGAGCCCCTCGAACGTCCGCGGTCGCGTGTACTGCGGATATTCCAGAAGCCCGTCCTCGAAGCTCTCCGCGCCAAGGCTTTCGGCCTGGCCCAGCACTCCGGGGATCAGTCGTACGCACGCCTCGATCGCGACCATCGCCGCCGCCTCGCCGCCGGCGAGGACCGCGTCTCCGACCGAGACCTCCTCGAACCCGCGGCTGTCGAGCACCCGCTGGTCCACCCCCTCGAAACGGCCGCACAGCACGACGATCCCGTCGGCCCGCGCCCACTCCTTCACCCGCGCCTGGGTCAGGGGCCGGCCCCGGGCGCTCATGTACAAAAGCGGCCGTCGAGGTCCCGAAAGGCTGTCCACCGCCCGGGCCACCACGTCCGCCTTCAACACCGCTCCCGGTCCGCCGCCCGCAGGGGTGTCGTCCAGGAAGCCGCGCCTATCGTCGGAGAACGCCCGGATGTCAAGGGTTTCGAGGCTCCACAGCCCCTTCTCGCGCCACGCCGTGCCGATCAGCGAGACGCCGAGCGGCCCCGGAAAGGCTTCCGGAAGCATGGTCAGGACGGTGGCGGTGAACATGGCCGGGGCCATACACCACCCGCGCCCGGGCAGCGAGGCCCCGCGGGCCGGGCGTCAGCGCCCTAGCAGGCCTGCCCCGCCGCCCAGCCCGACGACCAGGCCCACTGGAAGTTGTAGCCGCCCAGCCAGCCGGTGACGTCGACCGCCTCGCCGATGACGTACAGGCCCGGGACCGACTTCGCCTGCATCGTCTGCTGGTCCAGCTCGTCCGTCGCCACCCCGCCCAGCGTCACCTCGGCCGTCCGGTAGCCCTCCGATCCCGTCGGCTTCACGCTCCAGCCGTTCACCGCCGCGTCCAGCCGGCGCAGGGCCTTGTCCGACAGGTCGGCGAGGTTGCCCGTCGCCCCCTCCAGCTCCACCAGACGCTCGGCCACCCGCTTCGGCACGATCCGCGCCAGCGCCGTGTGCGCCGCCTGCCGGCCGTTCTCCACCCTGGCCGCCTTCAAGGCCGCGAACACCTCGACCCCCGAGGCCAGGGCCACGCCGATCGCCTCGCCTTCGCGCCAGTAGGAGCTGATCTGCAGGATCGACGGCCCCGACAGCCCCCGGTGGGTGAACAGCAGGCCCTCGGCGAAGCGGGTCTCTCCCCCGGGCCTGCCGCGCTCCGCCCCGCCCGGGGCCCGGTGCGACACCACCGCCTCCACCGACACGCCCGCCAGCGGGGCCCAGCGCGCCAGCCAGTCAGGGTCGAAGGTCAGCGGGACCAGCCCCGGCCGCGTCTCCGTCACCCTGAGCCCGAAGCTCCGCGCCGCATCGTACGCCCACCCCGTCGCCCCCATCTTCGGGATCGACTTGCCCCCGGTGGCCAGCACCAGCGACCGCGCCCGCACCACGCTCCCGTCCGACAGCGCCGCCTCGAACCCCTCGCCCGACCGCGCCACCCGGTCCACCGCCACGCCCAGCCGCAGCGTCGTCCCCGCCTCCGCCATGCCGTCCGTCAGCATGCGGACGATCTGCTTCGCCGAGTCGTCGCAGAACAGCTGCCCCAGGGTCTTCTCGTGCCAGCCGATCCCCGCCGCCTCGACCCGCTTCAGGAAGTCGTGCTGCGTGAACCGCTTCAGCGCCGAGGTCGCGAAGCGCGGGTTCTCCCCCAGAAAGGCGTGCGGCCCGCACCCCAGGTTGGTGAAGTTGCACCGCCCCCCGCCGGAGATGCGGATCTTCTCCCCCGGCGCCCGGGCGTGGTCGACCACCCACACCGAGCGCCCGCGCCGCCCGGCCTCCCAGGCGCACATCATCCCGGCGGCGCCCGCGCCGACCACCAGCACATCGATCCCGAGCGGCTTCATCCCCGCCCCCTACCACAGCCGCGCCGAAATCCCCGAGGGCGGCGCGGCCCGGTCCAGCACCCGGATGCGCGGCCCCGCCCCCGCCCCGGTCCGGTTGATCAGCAGGTCGGTGATCGCCCACACCAGCGCATCGGCCCGGTCGAGGCTCTCGCCCGCCTCGTCCGGCCCGCCCAGCGCCATCAGCTCCTCCTCCAGCTGGACGAACGCCCCGGCGTGCGCCACCCGCCCCTGTTCGTACAGCGCCGCCACCGGCTCGGCCCGCACCCGCTTGCCCCGGGTCGCCCGCACCGCCCTGAGCTTCACCTGCGACCCCGCCGCGACCAGCACCGAGCGCACCAGGTCGCCGCCCTGGTTGACCTCGGCGACGATGGCCCGGGCCCCGAACTCCTCCGCCGCCCGCACCGCCCGCCGGGCCCAGCCCTCGGGCGACAGCCCCCGCGCCGAGCGGTCGGCCAGCACCACGGCCCGGTCGCCCCTGCGCCCCGCCACCACGATGCCGCAGGCGTCCCCGCCCGCCGTCACGCACGGGTCGACGGCCACCACCACCCGGTCGAACCCGCCGCGTCCTGCCTCTCCCGCCCCGCCGCCCCCGGGGGTCCGGGGGCTCAAGCAGCGCGAAGCGCGATAGCCCCCGGCGCCTCGCCGCGCCGCCGCCAGCATCTCCGCCGTGAACAGCGCCCCGTCCAGCTCGACCACCTGCCCGTCCAGCTCCTGCGCCGCCCGCCGGGTGCCGCCGTACAGCGCCTCCAGCCCGGCCAGGAACCCCGGGGCCAGATGCGCCGCATTGTCCCGCGTCCCCGCATGCGTCTCCACGCACGACGCCTCCCCGCGCAGCCGCCGCAACGCCGCGGTCGGCCGC
>JANJTI010000183.1 GCA_024711185.1 Brevundimonas sp.
GCGCCCCCGCGCCCCTTCGGGCCTTCCCCCAGCCCCTCGGCCGCCGTTACTACATAATCACCCCCGGCGACCCCCGGGCCGCCGCGTGGTGGGCGGGGGCGGCCGCGGCGGCGGCCGCCGCCGCCCGCAAGACCTTGGGAGCCCCGGCATGACCGATCGCCTGATTCCGGAGTTCGACGCCCGGCAGCGCGCCGCCTTCGGGCGCGCGCCGATGACCTACGCCCACCGGCTGCTCGACACCGGCCTGTTCGGCGACGAGGCGCTGGCGGCGCAGCTGGAACGTCATCCGGCCGAGCTGTTCGACATCAACATCTTCCACTACGACGCCGGGGACCAGGCTCTGCTGCAGACCGGGACCAAGGGCGACCGGCCCGGCGCGGCCCTGCTGGAGGCGGTCAAGGCGGGCCGGGTCTGGATCCAGATGCGCCGCATCCAGGACCACTGGCCCGAGCTTGGGGCGGCCATGACGCGGGCCTTCGCCGATCTGGCGGACCATGTCCCAGGCTTGCGGCCGTTGCAGGTGACCGGCCAGCTGATCCTCTCGGCGCCCGAGGCCCGGGTGCCGTTCCACGCCGATCCCCCGGGGGTGACCCTGTTCCATCTGCGCGGCGAGAAGCGCATCTGGATCTATCCCGTCGACGAGGCCCACATGCCGAGCCGGTCGATGGAGAATATCGTGCTGGAGCAGCAGACCGAGGATCTGCCGTACCGGCGCGAGATGGACGCGGCGGCGGAGGTGTTCGACCTTCGGCCCGGCATGGCGGCGGCCTGGCCGCTGCACGCGCCGCACCGGATCGAGAACCTCGGCAGCTTCAACGTCTCCCTGTCCTGCGACTACCAGACCTGGGGCTCGCGGATCACCAATGGCGCGCACTACGCCAACGGCGTGCTGCGCCGCTGGGGCGCGCCGGTGCTGGCGGCCGAAGGCGCGCCGATGGCCGCGCGGGCGGCGCTCTGGGGCGCGTCGCTGGCGCTGCGCCGCTTGGGCGTGGTGAAGACCCGGGTGGAGTCCTACGAGCGCGCCTTCGAGCTCGGCGACGCCCCGCCGCCGCCGGACAAGGGCCTGATCGCGCCGCTGGCGATGCGCTGACGGAACCTGTTCCTTACAACGAGGTCATGACCTCGATTTAAAGTGACTCGGCGCCGGGCCCGACGCACCTTCCCGTCACGTTCAGACAGGGAGGTTCCCATGAAACCCGCGATCGTCGTCGCATCCGCCGTGGCCGCGGCCGCTCTCGCAGGGCCGGCGCTGGCCAAGGAGCCGAAGGTCGAAATCCGCCACGCCGTGGCCCGCGTCGCCGTGGTCGTCGAGGACCGCGCTGATGTGGCCGTCGAGGTCGAGCAGGGAAGCTCGCAGCTGCCGGCGATCCGCGTCACCCGCGAGCGCGACGAGATTCGCATCGACGGCGGCCTGCGCCGCCGCGGCTGGTTCGGCGGCGACAACATCCGCAGCTGCAACAGCGGTCCTCGCACCGGACGGGCGGGCGAGGGGGCGTCGGCCGAGGTGCGCGGCGTCGGCCGGATCAATCTCTCGGACGCGCCGCTGATCGTCATCCGCACGCCCCGGGCCGTGGACGTCAACGCCTCGGGCGCCGTGTTCGGCTCGGTGGGGCGGGGGGCGACCTCGGTGGACCTCGGCAACGGCGGCTGCGGTGCGTGGGACATCGCCAATGTCGATGGACCGCTGTCTCTGAGCATCGGCGGCTCGGGCGATATGCGCGCCGGGACCTCGTCCAGTCTCGACATCGCGATCGGCGGCTCGGGCTCGGTCAGCGCCGGGGCGACCGGCGCGCTCGAGGTGGCGATCGGCGGATCGGGCGACGTGGTCGTGACCCGCATCGACGGCCCTCTCGACGTCGCGATCGGCGGGTCGGGCGACGTGAAGGTGCGCGACGGCAGCGCCGCGAAGGTCGACATCTCCATCGCCGGCTCCGGCGATGTCGAGTTCGCCGGGGTGGCCGGCGATGTCGACGTCTCGATCATGGGCGGTGGCGATGTGACCATCGCCCGCGCCACCGGTTCGGTCAGCCGCTCGATCGTCGGCGGCGGAAACGTTCGCATCGGCAACTGATCCGCCTCAGCCTGCCGCGAGCGAGAAGGCCCGGGAGCGTGGAACCCCCCGGGCCTTTTTCGCGCCCGCAGTCCGGCCTCCCACACACGAGAAGGCTCCGGCGGATCGCTCCGCCGGGGCCTCTTGCCGGCAGACGGGAAGGACGCTTACAGGGCGCCCAGCACGCTGGCGATGCCGGCGCCCGGCAGGCTGGCGCCGGCCCGGTCGCGGGCCTGCAGACCGCCGCCGAACGAGTAGCGCAGGCCGATCGTCCAGGTGTCGATGGTCACGTCCTCGATGTCCCCGCGAGTATAGCCCGCCGCCACCGAGAACGGCGTGTTGGCGATCTGGTACTCGGCGCCGGCGCCGTAGGTCCACAGATCGGCGTCGGCGCCGCCGGCGTCCAGGTTCGAATAGCTGGCGCCAACGTTCAGGCGCAGGTCGGCCATCGGGTAGAAGGCCGCGTCCGCGCCAAGCGTCCAGGCGTCCACGTCGAGGTCGTCGGCGGTGGTGTAGGCCAGCGAGCCGGTCAGCGTCGCGCCGGCCAGGTACTTCTGGGCCTCGGCGCCGACGGTCCAGGCCGTCTCGTCTCCGATGTCGGCGGCGCCGACGAAGCCGCCGAAGCGGAGGTCGGAACCGGCCATGCGGGTCAGGTGGACATTGCCGGCCACGCCGGTTTCGTCGGCGTCGTCGTCGTGGCCGACGGAGCCGGCGAAGGTGGCGGTCCAACCCGAGAAGGCGTCCACGGCGACCACGCCGTCGATGGCGTAGCCGTCGGTGTCGGCCTCGAGGCCGCCGAACTCGATCTCGCTGCTGGAGTAGGAGAGGCCGACCGAGCCGACCGGGCCCGACTGGGCGAGGGCCGGAGCGGCTGCAAAGGCGGCGACGGCCGCGGTGGCGAGGAAGAGAGACTTCATTGTTGTTTTTCCTTGGTCGCAGCCGCGGGGAGTCGCGCTGCGACCCCGGGCTATCAGCGGCGAATCCAGCGTGGCTATTACAAAGCTGTCACGAAACAGCGGCTTCGCAGCCTTGTGGCCGCCGCGCCACGCATTGTGGCGCCGAAGCGGCAGGGGTGCGGAAGGAAAGCGGCGGCGGCTGTCACGGCGGTCAGGATTCGACCCGCGGAGGCGATCCCTGACCCGGGCGGGCGGTCCGCCGGGCCGGAAGCGCGCCGCCACGGTTTCGCCGCTTGACGGAAGCGGAATCGAGCGTCATAAGCCCCCACTCTTGTTGGACCGGCTGTGCACCCCCGGGTGCAGACGCGGTTCGCAGGGACGACCTGAGTACCTGTTCTTTGCAGCGCTTCAGGACTTCAACGGCCTTCGCGGGCTACCGCGTGGGCCGATCGTTTTTGCGGACGTGCGTACCCTGAGGGCTCTCGAGCCCGAAAGGCTCCGGTCTTTGAAATGGTTCACAGGGACGCGGTCCACCGACCGCTTGGGAAAAACAACCGATATGGATCAGAGCATCCGCATCAGGCTGAAGGCCTTCGATCACCGCGTCCTCGACTTTTCGACGCGCGAGATCGTCAACACCGCCAAGCGCACGGGCGCGACCGTTCGCGGTCCGATCCCGCTGCCGACCCTGATCGAAAAGTTCACCGTGAACCGCTCGCCGCACGTCGACAAGAAGTCGCGCGAGCAGTTTGAAATCCGCACGCACAAGCGCGTGCTCGACATCGTCGACCCCACCCCGCAGACCGTGGACGCGCTCATGAAGCTCGACCTGTCCGCCGGCGTGGACGTCGAGATCAAGATTTAATCGAGAAGGGCGGGATCCGACATGCGTACGGGCGTGATCGCCAAGAAGCTGGGCATGACCCGCGTGTTCGCCGATGACGGCGCGCACGTTCCGGTCACTGTGCTCCAGCTCGACGGCTGCCAGGTCGTCGGCCAGCGAACCCAGGAGCGGGACGGCTACGTCGCCCTGCAACTGGGCGCGGGCATGAAGAAGGCCAAGAACACCAACAAGGCCCAGCGGGAAGCTTTCGCCAAGGCGGAAGTCGAGCCGAAGGCCTGTGTGGCCGAGTTCCGCGTCGCCGCGGACGGCCTCGTCGACGTGGGCGCCGAACTCTCGGCCGACCACTTCGTCGCCGGCCAGAAGGTCGACATCCAGGGCCTGACCATCGGCAAGGGCTTCGCCGGCGGCATGAAGCGCTGGAACTTCGGCGGCCTGCGGGCGACCCACGGCGTGTCGGTCTCGCACCGCTCGCACGGTTCGACCGGCAACCGTCAGGATCCGGGCCGCACCTTCCCGGGCAAGAAGATGGCCGGCCACCTCGGCCAGGAAACCGTCACCCAGCAGAACCTGACCGTCGTCCGCGTGGACGCCGAGCGCGGCCTGATCCTGGTCAAGGGCGCCGTCCCGGGCCACGACGGCAGCTACGTCAAGGTCCGCGACGCCATCAAGAAGGCCCGTCCGGCCGACGCCCCGTTCCCGGCCGGCGTCAAGTCGAACAAGGCCGCTGCTCAATCCGCTGAGACCCCGGCTGAAGAAGCCCCGGCCGTCGAAGCGACCGAAGGCGGTGAAGCGTAATGAAACTCTCGGTCATCAAACTCGACGGCAAGGCCTCGGGCGACGTTGAACTGTCGGACGCCGTCTTCGGCATCACCGACATCCGCGGCGACCTGCTGGCCCGTTATGTCAACTGGCAGCTGGCCAAGCGCCGCGCCGGCACCCACAAGGTCCAGACCCGGAACGAGAACTCTCGCACCGGCAAGAAGATGTACAAGCAGAAGGGCACCGGCGGCGCCCGCCACGGTTCGCGCCGTGCGCCGCAGTTCGTCGGCGGCTCGCGCGCCTTCGGCCCGGTCGTCCGTTCGCACGGCTTCTCGCTGCCGAAGAAGGTCCGCGCCCTGGCCCTGAAGCACGCGCTGTCGTCCAAGGTCGTCTCGGGCGACCTGGTCGTCGTCGACAGCGTCTCGGTCAAGGAAGCCAAGACCGCCGCCCTGCGCGAGCAGTTCGGCAAGCTAGGCTGGACCAAGGCCCTGATCATCGCCGGCCCGGAAGTCGACGCGAACTTCGGTCTGGCCGCGCGCAACATCCCGCACATCGACGTGCTGCCGAACGCCGGTCTGAACGTCTATGACATCCTGCGGGCCGACAAGCTGGTGCTGACCAAGGCCGCCGTCGAGGCGATCGAGGCGCGCTTCTCTGAGAAGGAGGCCGCGTAATGGCCGGCGCTCAACCCACCGCCCGTCACTACGACACCATCCTGGCTCCGGTGATCACCGAGAAGGCCACGATCCTGTCGGAACAGAACAAGGTCGTGTTCCGCGTCGCGGACAACGCCACCAAGGACGAGATCGCCGCGGCGGTCGAGGCCCTGTTCAAGGTCAACGTGCTGAAGGTCAACACCCTCGTCCAGAAGGGCAAGACCAAGCGTTTCCGCGGCATCATGGGCCGTCGGGTCGACATCAAAAAAGCGATCGTGACGCTGGCCGAAGGCCAGTCGATCGACGTCACCACGGGGCTCTGATCAGATGGCCTTGAAGACCTACAATCCGACCTCGCCGGGCCGCCGCGCCCTGGTGCTGATCGATCGCTCGGAGCTCCACAAGGGCCGTCCCGAGAAGTCGCTCGTCGAAGGCCTGACCAAGTCGGGCGGCCGCGGGCAGGGCGGTCGCGTGGCCGTTCGCTTCCGCGGCGGCGGGGCCAAGACCCTGTACCGCAAGATCGACTTCAAGCGTCGCAAGTTCGCCTCGGCGACGGTCGAGCGCCTGGAGTACGACCCGAACCGGACCGCCTTCATCGCCCTCATCACCTATGAGGACGGCGAGAAGGCCTACATCATCGCGCCGCAGCGCCTGAAGGCGGGCGACACGGTGGTGGCCGGCGAGCGCGTCGACGTGAAGCCGGGCAACGCCATGCCGCTGCGCTCGATGCCGGTGGGTACGATCATCCACAACATCGAGATGAAGCCTGGCAAGGGCGCCCAGCTGGCCCGTTCGGCCGGCGCCTACGCCCAGCTGGTCGGCCGCGACCAGGGCTACGCCCAGATCCGTCTCGGCTCGGGCGAGCTCCGCATGGTTCTGGACGGCTGCATGGCCACTGTGGGCGCGGTGTCGAACCCCGACCACATGAACCAGAACCTCGGCAAGGCGGGCCGCAAGCGTCACATGGGCTTCCGTCCGCACGTCCGCGGCGTGGCCATGAACCCGATCGACCACCCGCACGGTGGTGGCGAGGGTCGCACCTCGGGCGGCCGTACGCCGGTCACGCCGTGGGGCAAGGACACCAAGGGCACCCGCACCCGCAAGAACAAGGCCACGGATAAGTTCATCATCCGTAGCCGTCACGTGAAGAAGGCTCGCTAACCGATGGCCCGCTCCTCCTGGAAAGGCCCGTTCGTCGACGGGTATCTGCTCAAGAAGGCCGACGCCGTTCAAACGTCGGGCCGCAAGGACGTGATCAAGACCTGGTCGCGCCGCTCCACCATCCTGCCGCAGTTCGTCGGTCTGACGTTCGGCGTCCACAACGGCCAGAAGCACGTGCCGGTGCTCGTCTCGGAAGAGATGGTCGGCATGAAGCTCGGCGAGTTCGCCCCGACCCGGAACTTCCCGGGCCACGCGGCGGACAAGAAGGCCAAGAGGAAGTAACCGATGGCCCAGACCAAGAACCCCCGTCGGGTCGGCCAGACCGAAGCCCGCGCCAAGCTGGTGAACGTCCGGATCAGCCCCCAGAAGCTGAACCTGGTCGCCGCCTCGATCCGCGGTCTGCCGGTGCAGAAGGCGCTGAACGAGCTGGAATTCAGCCGCAAGCGCATCGCCACCGACGTCCGCAAGGTCCTGTACTCGGCCATCTCCAACGCCGAGAACAACCACAACCTCGACATCGACAACCTGGTCGTCGCCGAGGCCTTCGTGGGCAAGAACCTGGTGATGAAGCGTTTCGCGAGCCGTGCTCGCGGCCGCTCGTCGCGCATCCTGAAACCGTTCAGCGAGATCACCATCGTGGTCCGTGAAGCCGGCGAGGCCGCCTGATGGGTCAGAAAGTCAATCCGGTCGGGCTTCGTCTCGGCGTCAACCGCACGTGGGACAGCCGCTGGTTCGCCGGCGGTCAGGACTACGCCCGTCTCCTGCACCAGGACCTGAAGCTGCGCGAGTGGCTCAAGGAACGCCTGTCGGGCGCC
>JANJTI010000322.1 GCA_024711185.1 Brevundimonas sp.
CCCGCCCGGTCGCCCGGACCGAGAGGATCATCGCGCGAAACGACATCGTCGAGGTGCTCTACGAGGCCGACGGCCTGCGCCTGTCCATCTCCGGGCGCGCCGAAGGAAACGCCGCCGAGGGCCAGCGCCTCGCCGTCCGCAATCTCCAGTCCGGCCGCATCTTCGACGCCGTCGCCGTAGCGCCCGGACAGGCCGTCGCCGGCCCCGCCGCCCGCACCCAACAGTTCGCCGCCCGCTAGAGGGAAGAAGTATCCATGCGCACCGCCCTGACCGTCGCCGCCGCCGCCCTGTCCCTGACCGCCTGCTCGACCGCCGTCGAGGCGGTGCGCGGGCCCGAGCTCGCTCCCATCGGCTACCCGGCCGCCCTGGTGCCGACCAGCCAGGTCTACCTGCCCTCTCCCGAGCAGCAGCGCGCCGATCGCGCCGCCAGCGCCAACAGCCTGTGGCGGGTCGGCGCCCGCACCTTCTTCGGCGACCAGCGCGCCCGCAACGTCGGCGACATCCTGACCGTCGACATCAACATCGACGATCGCGCCCAGACCCAGAATTCGACCCAGCGCAGCCGCTCCAACGAAATCTCCGGCGGCGTCACCAACCTGTTCGGGCTGGAGACCAGCCTCGGCCGCGCCTTCCCCGGCGGCTTCGACGCCGGCAACATGATCGGCATGGAAGGCGAGTCCAGCGCGACCGGCTCCGGCTCGGTGAACCGTTCGGAACGGGTCAACCTGACGATCGCCGCCGTGGTCACCGACGTGCTGGCCAACGGCAACCTGGTGATCCAGGGTCGGCAGGAAGTGCGCACCAATCGCGAGGTTCGCGAACTCACCGTCGCCGGCATCGTGCGGCCCGAAGACATCTCCTCGGCCAACACCATCCGCCACACCCAGATCGCCGAGGCCCGCATCAGCTACGGCGGCCGCGGCGACATCAGCCGGGTTCAGGCGACTCCCGCCGCCCAGTCGCTGGTGGAGCGCTTCAGCCCCTTCTAGGGACCGCGACGGGGCTCGCGATAAATCGGCAACAGATTAACGCGCGGTTCGGATTCCCCGAAGCGAGGCCGTGAACCCTTGCGGAAGACCAGCGTTTGCCGGGTCAGACGCGAGTATTCTTCATGTTCCGGTTCGCCATCCCCGCCGTCGCCGCCCTTGGGCTAATCGCCGCCGCCGCCCAGTCCGGCGCGGCCAATTCCGACGCGCCGCCCGCCCCGGACGGAATGGGATGGCACCTCAGCCATGAAGGCTCGATGGCCAAGCTGGCCTATGGGCTCCCCAACTCGGACCAGCTGGCGCTGATGATGACCTGCGAGCCCGGGCGGGCCACCGCGACGGTGTACGGCGAGGTCCAGCCGGCCAGCCCGCGCCTCGTGCGGGCGTCGGCCGGCCCGCTCGAGATCGACCCGCTGGGCGGCGGCCTGCTCGACGAGGCGCGCATTCCGACAGGCGACCCCGTGCTGCGCCGGCTGGCGCGAACCGGAACATTGGCGGTCGACGGCGAGGCAGGTAGGTTTGAACTGACCGCCACGGCGAAAGAGCGTCGCACGATCGGCGAGTTCTTCGCCTGGTGCGGGGGAAACCACGCCTGAGCCCTCTCCCGGGGCGGGCGAGAGGGGCTGAAGCATGATCGACCTGCTCGCCGCCGGGACGCTGATGTTGGCGGCCGTTCAGGCCCGCACCGATCCACCGCCGGACGGCGCCTGGACCTGGACCCTCTACGCCGACGAGGCGCCAGTCGTTCTCGCCCATGAGGTTCCGGACACGGCTCACCTCCGCGCCACCCTCGAATGCGAGCCCGGCGACGCCGTGGCGCAGCTGACCCTGTACGGCGGAGACGGCGCGGCCGGAATGGCCCGGGTGACCGCCGGCGAGGTCACGGCCGTGGCCGAGGCCAGCACGAACCGGACCGGCGACGTCAAGCTGGCCCTTCGGACCGACCACCCGGTCTTCGCCGCCTTCGGCGTCGCAGGTCGTCTCGTCGTCGCGATCGGCGAGGCGCGGCGGACCCTCGAGGTGCCCGCGCCCCATCTTGCCAAGCTGCGCCGCTTCACGGAACTCTGTTCCGGCTGATGCCGGAGATGCCGATGCGCGCCGCCCTGCTGTCGTTGTCCGTGCTGGCCGGAACTCTCGCCGCCTGTGCGAGTGCGCCCGCTCCGGGGATGCCGCCGCCGAACGGGTCGGCTCCGGCGCCGATCCCGGGCTATGACTGGATTCTGCACCAGGACGGCGACGACGCCCGGCTGTCCTACGGCGTGGCCGAAAGCGACGACGTCCGCATGGCTTTCGACTGCCGTCGGGGCGCGCGCCGGCTGGACATGACCGCCCTCGCCCCCGCCGGGGCGGAGCCCGTGATCCTGCTGGAAGCGGCGGGGGAGACCGGCCGCTTCGCGGCGGCGGCTGACGAGGACCTGATCCATGACGGCCTGATCCTCTCCGCAGCGGCGCCGGCGGACGTGCCTGTCCTTCGGCAGTTCCGTCGCGTCGGATGGCTGGCGCGCTGGCAGGACGGCGTGCGCGAGGGCTATGCGCCCCACCCGGGATCGGGCGGGCGCATCGAGCGCTTCTTCGCCTTCTGCGGTTGACGGGCCGCGCCGGCTCCGGTGCAGTCGTGATCGATCTGGAGGGACTCCATGAAAGCCATGTTCGCCGCGGGCGCCGTCGCCGCCCTGCTCCTCGTCGCCGCGCCCTCGGCCGCCCAGGACGTCCGTCGACCCGACGGGACGATGCGCCAGGCGGAGGACCCGCGGCTACCGGCGATTCTCTCCGACTACGAGACCTGGCTGCGCCGCACCGATCCGATCACCGCCGGCATGGAAGGCGACGCCGCCGCCAAGGGCCGGCTGCCCGACGTGTCGCGGGCCTTCGAAGTGGCGCAGGAGCCGGTGCTGCGGCGCTTCCTCGAACGGCTGAATGCGATCGACCCGGCCCGGCTGTCCGAAGATGACCGGCTGAACCATGCCTTCCTCGCCTATGTGCTCGGCCGTGCGCTGGATCGGATTCCGCTCGATACGGGGCGGCTGGGCGCCTTCAACTCCGAGGGCGGCCCCGGGCAGTCCGCCGGCTACATGGCCAGCCGGGTGCGTATCGCCACCCGGGCCGACGCCGAGGCCTGGATCGCCCGGCTCGAGGCCCTGCCCCGCTTCTACGACGACCAGCTGGCGGACGCCCGCCGCGGCCTCGAGACCGGGATGGTCCAGCCGCGCCCCACCGTCGAGAACGCCCTCAGCCTGATCGAGCCGGAGGCGGCTCTGACGCCCCAGGACGACCCGCTGCTGCGGCCGTTCGCCGCCATGCCGTCGTCCATCCCCGCGGCCGAACAGACCGCCCTGCGGGCGCGGGCCGAGCGGGCCGTGGCCGAGGGCGTGACGCCCAGCCGGCGCGCCTGGGCCCGCTTCCTGCGCGAGGAATACCTGCCGCGGGCGCCCGGGAGCCTCGGCCTCGTCCATCGGCCCGGCGGTCGGGAACTCTACGCCTTCCTCGTGCGCGGCTACACGACCACCGACCTGACTCCGGACCAGATCCACCAACTCGGCCTCGAGGAGGTCGCCCGCATCCGCGCCCGGATGGAGACCGAGATGCGCGACGCCGGCTGGACCGGCGACTTCGCCGGCTTCCTCGCCTTCCTGCGCAGCGATCCACGGTTCTACTCGCCGACCCGGGAGGATCTGCTCGAGAAAGCGTCCGAGATGGCCAAGCGGGCCGACGACGGCCTGCCGGCCCTGTTCGGGACCCTGCCCCGCACGCCCTACGGCGTGCGCCCGGTGCCGGCCGAGATCGAGGCCAACTACACCACCGGCCGCTACTTCGCCGGCTCGATGGAGAACGGCGTCGCCGGCGGCTACATGGTCAACACCTCGGCGCTGGACCAGCGACCGCTGTACGAGCTGCCGGCCCTGACCCTGCACGAGGCCGTGCCGGGACATCACCTGCAGATCGCCCTGCAGCAGGAGGCCGAGGCCGGCCCCTACTTCCGGCGCAGCGTCGACGTCACCGCCTTCACCGAAGGCTGGGGCCTGTACGCCGAGTTCCTCGGCGAGGAGATGGGCTTCTACCGGACGCCCTACGAGCGCTTCGGCCGGCTCAGTTACGAGATGTGGCGCGCCTGCCGGCTGGTGGCCGACACCGGCATCCACTGGCTGGGCTGGGACATCGAACAGGCCCGCGCCTGTTTCCGCGACAACTCCGCCCTCGCCCCACTGAACATCGAGACGGAGCTGCAGCGCTACATCGGCTGGCCCGGCCAGGCGACGGCCTACAAGATCGGCGAGATCCGCCTGCGCGAGATCCGGGCGCGGGCCGAGCGCGAACTGGGCGATCGCTTCGACGTGCGGCGCTTCCACGACGCCCTGCTGGTCGACGGGCCGTTGCCGCTGGGGCTGCTGGACACGCGCATGGACCGCTGGATCGCGGAGGAGAAGGGGCGGAGGCAATAGCGCGATGGAGGTCAGGCAAACACCGGTGTTCGCGCGCTGGCTGACCGGCCTCCCTGACAAGCTGACCCGCGCCGTCGTCCTGCGGCGGATCGGCCGCCTTGCGGAGGGAGCTTTCGGCGATGTCCGGGCCGTCGGCGGCGGCGTGAGCGAACTACGCATCCATCATGGGCCGGGCTTCCGCCTCTACTTCGTCCGGCGCGGATCAACGCTGATCGTGTTATTGTGTGGGGGCGACAAGGGTACGCAGGCGCGGGACATCGCCCGGGCCAAGGCCCTCGCCGAGGAGACATGACTTGGAAACCCTGCCCTTCGACGCGGCGGACTATCTGGACGACGAAGAGATGATCGCCGCCTATCTGCAGGATGCGGAACGGGACGGTCCGGACGCGGTCGCGCAGGCGATGAAGGTCGTCGCGCGGGCCCGGGCTCGCATGGCGGGCCGCGGGCCGTCGGCTGCGGCTCGCCGCTCCGCCTGACGCGTCAGTCCAGTCCCAGCGCCTTGCGCGCCTTTCGCGTCAGCTTCGCCGCCACGATGGCGTGGGCGATCGCCAGGTGCTCCGCCAGCTCGTCGTCGGGCCAGTCGGCGGGGTCCTCCAGATGCACCCATTTCGCCCGCGCCAGGTACGGCGCCGGCCGCGCGCGCCCCTCCCCGGTCAGCACCTCGAAGGCGATGTCCGAGACCTTGAACGAGACGCCGCCCATGCCACCGACGATGGCGAACATCTTGCCGCCGACGCGGTAGGCGTCGTGGCCGGCGTCGAAAGGATGGTCCAGCGTCGCGCCCGGCAGCGCCAGGCAGACCTTGCCGACCCCCGCCCGGTCCACGATCAGGCCTCGACGCCGACGCCGACCGGGCAGGTCACCCCGGTGCCGCCGATGCCGCAGTAGCCGCCCGGGTTCTTGGCCAGATAGCCCTGGTGATA
>JANJTI010000004.1 GCA_024711185.1 Brevundimonas sp.
AGCCCCAAGCCCTCACTCCGGCACGTTCGCCTCCAGCTCGTCCAGCCACACCCGCGCCGTGGCGTCCGAGGGCGCGCGCCAGTCGCCGCGCGGGCTGAGCGACCCGCCCGTCACCACCTTTGGCCCGTTCGGCAGGGCCGAGCGCTTGAACTGGGCGGTCTGGAAGAACCGCACGAGGAACTTGCGCAGCCAGGACTTGATGGTGGCGAGGTCGTATTCGACCTTCTCCTCGTCCGGCGTGCCCGCCGGCCAATGGCCCCGCGACGCGTCCTTCCACGCCTCGTGGCACAGCCATGCGACCTTGGACGGCTTCAGGCCGTAGCGGGTGATATAGAACAGGAAGAAGTCGTTGAGCGGATAAGGGCCCACAGTCCCTTCGGTTGACTGGATCTTCCCGTCGGTCGCCGGCACCAGCTCCGGCGAAATCTCGGTGTCGAGGATGCCGCGCAGCACGGGCACGGCCTCGGCCCCCACCACCTCGCGGTCGGCCACCCAGCGGATCAGGTGGCGGATCAGCGTCTTCGCCACCCCGCCGTTGACGTTGTAGTGGCTCATGTGGTCGCCGACGCCGTAGGTGGCCCAGCCCAGGGCCAGCTCCGACAGGTCGCCCGTGCCCAGCACAAAGGCGCCGTGGTGGTTGGCCAGCCGGAAGAGATAGTCGGTGCGCAGGCCTGCCTGCACGTTCTCGAAGGTGATGTCGTGCACCGGCTCGCCGCTGGCGAACGGATGGCCGATGCCCTTCAGCATCGTCATCGCCGTCGGGCGGATGTCGATCTCCTCGCCCGTGACCCCCAGCGCCTTCATCAGCGTCCAGGCGTTCGACTTCGTCCCCTCCGAGGTGGCGAAGCCGGGCATGGTGTAGCCGAGGATGCCCGTCCGCGGCAGGCCCAGCCGGTCGAAGGCGCGACAGGCGACCAGCAGGGCCTGGGTCGAGTCCAGCCCCCCCGAGACGCCGATGACGATCCGCTCGCCATTGGTCGCCTTCATCCGGCGCATCAGCCCCTGCACCTGGATGTTGAAGGCCTCGTAGCAGTCCTGATCCAGCCGCGCCGGATCGTCGGGCACGAAGGGGAAACGGTCCAGCGGCCGGCGGACCGGACCCTCCGTCGGCGCCTCGCCGGCCTCGAACAACACGCGCTCGAAGACGTAGCCGTCCAGTTCGTCGCGGGCGCAGTCGGCGAAGGTGCCGTTGCGCAGCCGGTCCAGCCCGATCCGCTCGATATCGACGTCGGCGACCGTCAGGCGGCTTTCCAGCGCGAAGCGCTCGCCGCTGGCCAGACAGGCGCCCAGCTCGTGGATGGTCGCCTGTCCGTCCCAGGCCAGGTCGGTGGTCGACTCGCCCCAGCCCGAGGCGGCGAACACATAGGCGGCCATGGCCCGGGCCGACTGGCTGGCGCACAGCAGGGCCCGCTCGTCCGCCTTGCCGATGAGGATGTTGGAGGCCGACAGGTTGAGCAGTATCCGGGCGCCCGACAGGGCCTGTCGCGTCGAAGGCGGCAGCGGCGCCCAGTAGTCCTCGCAGATCTCCACCGCGAAGACGAAGCCGGGCCGGTCCGCCGCCTCGAACAGGAGGTCGGTCCCGAACGGAACCTCCTCGTCGCCGAGCGTCAGTGCGCCGTCGTGGCTGGACACCTCCCCGCCGGCCCAGAACCAGCGCTTCTCGTAGTACTCCCGATAGTTCGGAAGGTAGGTCTTGGGGACGACGCCCAGCGCCCGGCCGTTCCCCAGCACGACGGCGCAGTTGTAGAGCCGGTCGTCGCGACGCAGCGGCGCGCCGACCACGGCGACGACCCCGGTCTCCGCCGTCAGCGGCGCCAGTCGGGCGATCTGCCGCTCGACCTCGTCCAGCAGCGCCCCCTGCATGACCAGGTCGTCGATGGCGTAGGCCGACAGGCTGAGCTCCGGAAACACCAGCAGCTCGACCCCCTCTCCGGCCGCCCGCCGGATCAGGGCGATGTGCTCGTCTGCGTTCGCGACCGGATCCGCGGTGTGCACCACCGGCGTGGCCGCGGCCACGCGCACGAAGCCGTGCGAGGTCGGGGAATGGAACGGGGGGGCGTCGGCCAAGGCGCGGTCCTTCCTGCGGTCAAGCTCGTATAGGGCCAAAGCGGCGGGCTCGCCACGATTGGCCGTGACCTGCAAACCCTTGGCCGCTAAAGCGGGTTCATGACCGACACCGGGAAAAAGGGCTGGTTCTCGCGCCTGACCGAGGGCCTCAGCCGCTCCTCGAGGCAGATGACCGACCAGGTCGTCGCGGCCTTCGTCAAGGAGCCGCTCAGCGAACGCGCCCTCGAACAGCTGGAAGAGCACCTGCTGGAGAGCGACCTCGGCCCGGCCGCCGCCGATCGCATCGTCGAGCGCTTCCGAGAGCTGCGCTTCCCGGCCGGCGCGGAGGAGCGCGAGGTCAAGGAGGCCCTGGCCGAGGCCGTCACCGCCGAACTGATCGGCCACGAGGCCCGCTACGAGCCGCTGGCCGGGCCGAAGCCCTTCGTCACCCTGTTCGTCGGCGTCAACGGCTCGGGCAAGACCACGACGCTCGGCAAGATCGCCGCCGACCTGACGGCGCAGGGGGCCAAGGTGATGATCGTCGCCTGCGACACCTTCCGCGCCGCGGCCCGCGAGCAGCTCAAGGTCTGGGCCGAACGGTCGGGCGCCGCATTCGAGAGCCGTCGCGACGGCGCCGACCCCGCCGGCCTCGCCTTCGACGCCTACACCCGGGCGAAGACCGAAGGCTTCGACGTGGTGCTGATCGACACGGCGGGCCGGCAGCAGAACAAGTCGCAGCTGATGGACGAGCTGCTCAAGATCGTCCGCGTGCTCAAGAAGATCGACGCAGACGCCCCGCACGAGACCCTGCTGGTGCTCGACGCCACCGTCGGCCGCAATGCTCTGGAGCAGGAGAAGATCTTCGGCCGCACCGCCTATGTCTCGGGCATCGTCATGACCAAGCTGGACGGCACCGCCCGCGGCGGGGTTCTGGTGCCGGTCGCCCAGGCCTCTGACGCCCCGATCAAGCTGATCGGCGTCGGCGAGGGGATCGACGACCTGCAGCCGTTCGATGCCCGCGCCTTTTCCCGCTCCCTCGTGGGGCTCTAGGACTAATCATGGCCGACGCTCCCACCGCCAGCGCCCGCCGGCGCGCCAACATCCGCCAGGCCGTCGACTTCGGGGCGCTGGTCGCCTTCATGGTCGCCTATGCGGTCAACCGCTTCGTGCGCGACCTCGACGGAAACGACGCCCTGGTGCAGGCCACCTGGGTGCTGGTCGGCGCCTCGCTGATCGCCCTCGTCGTCGGCTGGATTGCCGAGAAGCGCCTGGCCCCGCTGCCGCTGCTCACCGGCGGTTTCGCCCTGGTGTTCGGGACCCTGACCCTGCTGTTCAACGACCCGGTGCTGCTGAAGCTCAAGCTGACCATCCAGAACGGCCTGCTCGCCGTGGTCCTGCTCGGCTCCCTGCCCCTGCGCCGATATCCGTTCAAATACCTGCTCGGCGAGGCGATCCGCATCACCGACGAGGGCTGGCGCGGCCTGACGCTGCGCTACGGCCTTTACTTCGCCGCGGTGGCGATCGTGAACGAGATCGTGTGGCGCACCCAGTCGGACGACACCTGGGTCGCCTTCCGCGGCGGCCTGTGGGTCGCCTCGGCCGCCTTCGGCATCTGGCAGGTGTTCTTCATCATGAGGCACCTGATCAAGGACGAGGAGCCGGCCGAGCCGGTGTCGCCCGACACCGGGCTCTGACCGCGCGGTCCGGATCGTCCGTCGTCAAACCGTAAAACCCGGCTGCTAGCTCTGGCGGTGCAACCGAGGGGATACGGTTCATGGTCAAGTCCGGCGACAAGACGAAGCGGCCGCCCGGCCTCGACGGCTCGCCCAGCCATCTGATGCACCGGGCGCTGCAGCTGGCGCTCGACATCTACACCGAGGAGGCCGGCCCCGACGGCCTCACCCAGCGCCAGTTCGCCGTGCTGGAGGCCGCCAGCCGCAAGGCCGGCCTGACCCAGACCGATCTGGTCCGCGCCACCGGCATCGACCGCTCGACGCTGGCCGACCTCGTCGCCCGCATGACCACGAAGGGGCTGCTGGAGCGCGAGCGCTCGACGCTCGACGCCCGCGCCAAGGCGGTGCGCCTGTCGGCTGAGGGCGAGGCGGCTCTGGCGGCCGCCCGCCCGCGCGTCGAGGCCGCCGACAAGCGCATCATGGCCCTGCTGCCCAAGGGCAGGCGCGGCGCCTTCCTCGACCTGCTGGCGGCGCTCGCCGGCGAGGCGGACGCGGCGCCCCTCAAGGCGAAGGCCGAGGCCAAGGCCGCGAAGAAGGCGGAGCGCGAGGCGAAGAAGGCGGCCAAGGCGGAGAAGAAGTCCGGCAAGCCGAAGAAGGCGAAGGCGCTGGAAGCGGCCTGACCTCCCTCTCCCGTTGGGAGAGGGCTTGAGCGCACGGCGGCCAAGGGCCGTCGTCCTTGCGCGAAAGGGTGAGGGTCGACCCGCCAACGCGTCGGGGACGCCAACCCTCACCCCTTCGCCTTGCCGGTCGCTTCGCTCCCGGAGGCTCAGGCCCTCTCCCATCGGGAGAGGGCTGCATGCCCTCAATCCATCAGCTGCTGCGCCAGGTATACATAATGCCGCGCCCAGCGGCGGGCGTTGGCGATCGGGTCGGCGTCGTTGGAGTGCCCGCCCGCGGTCTCCTCGTAATAGAGGTGATCGTGGCCCATCTCGCCCAGCCGCGCCGCGAACTTGCGTGCGTGGCCGGGGTGCACCCGGTCGTCCCGCGTGTTGGTGGTGATGTAGACACGCGGATATTCCGCATCCGGACGAAGCTGCTGATAGGCCGAATAACGGGCGATGTACGCGGCCTCCTCCGGGATGCGCGGGTCGCCGTACTCGCCGATCCACGAGGCCCCGGCGGGCAGTTCGTGGTAGCGCAGCATGTCGATCAGCGGGCTCTCGATGACCGCGGCGTTGAACAGCTCCGGGTGCTGGGTGATGGACACCGAGGTCAGCACCCCGCCGTTCGAGCGGCCATAGATGCCGGTGTGCTCGGGCGAGGTGATCCGACGCGCGTGCAGGTCGCGCGCCACCGCCGCGAAGTCGTCGAAGGCCAGTTGGCGGTTCTCCTTCAGCACCGACTGGTGCCACGCCGGTCCGAACTCGCCGCCGCCGCGGATGTTGGCCTGGACGAAGACACCGCCGTTCTCCAGCCACAGCTTGCCCATCTCCGGCTTGTAGGCGGGCGGGAACGAGACCTGGAAGCCGCCATAGCCGAACAGGATGGTCGGGGCTGTGCCGTCCATGGCCAGGTCGCGCGGGCGGGTGACGAAGTAGGGGATCTTCGTCCCGTCGGACGAGGTCGCCTCGAACTGCTCCACCACATGGGTCGAGCCGTCGAACTTGGCCGGCGCCTGTCGCAGCTGGGTCAGCGAGCCGGCGGCCGCATCGGCGAGGTTGAGGGTCGGCGGCGTCAGGAAACCCTGGGCGGAGACGAACACCTGCCCTCGCGACTTGGAGCTGTCGCCGAGATTGACCGCGAGGTTGTCGGGTGTGGCGATGTCGGTGCGGACCCAGCCGTGCTCGCCGTGATCCTCGAACACCGCCAGCTTGCCGACGACGTTGTCCGAGTAGCCGACCAGCACCCGGTCGTGCAGCACCCGCACGTCGGCCACCGCCTGCCGCTCGCCGGGCGCGAAGATGCGGACGGCGCGGTTGGCCACCGCCGTCTCGCCTTCCGGCAGCGGCCGGCGCAGGCAGATCAGGCACGGCGACAGCAGCGAA
>JANJTI010000029.1 GCA_024711185.1 Brevundimonas sp.
GTACCCGGTGCGCGCGCGCCCGACGTCGAGTTCCTGCAGGCAGACGATGTCCGGTTCATGCTCGGCGATCACCGCCGCGATACGGCCCACGTCCACCCGGCGGTCGACGCCTTCGCAACGGTGCACATTGTACGTCAGCAGGCGAGGCATGGGCTTCCGGATGGCGGGCGGGGATGGCGCCCGCGGAAGGAGAAACGGCGGCGCTTGGACCGGTTCAGATAACGATCAGCCGGTCGTCGAGTTCGTTGTCGTTGCGCTGTCCCGGGGGAAAATGCTCGGCGAGAACGGCGCCGGTAAGGCGGACGGCCGCCTCGAATCCGCCAGCCGCGTCGCCCCGTTTGAGCCCGAGCGCCAGCGCCTCGACCGCGTCGGCCCAGATGGTCTGGTCGACCCTTGCGTGGATGCCCTCGTCGGCGATGACCTCCACCTGGTGGTCCGCCATGCAGGCGAACAGCAGCACTCCGGTTCGGGACTCGGTCACATGCAGGCCATGGGCGAGGAACTGCTGCAGCGCGGCCCGCCGGACGCGAGCCGTCCGGATTCGCCGCGGCGTCACGATCCGTCGGACCGTGGGAATGGAGGTCAACAGGAAGGTCAGGAGGAAGACGCCGGCCTGAAGAAGCGCGTAGGCCGCCAGGGCATGACCGACGGTGACGTCGCGAGCGGCCAGATGCCCGGCCTCCCAGCCCTGGCTGAAACCGGCCACCCATGCCGGCTCGAAGCCGAGCGGAATCAGGAAGAGCGGCAGGATCAGCGCCGCCGCAGCGGCGATGGTCAGGGAGACGTCCCGATAGGACGAAACGCTCCCGGCGAGGACGCAGAATATCTCGCCCGACGTTCGGGTTTCGGCCTCTGCGATGGCGGCCGCGATGCGGGCCTCGGCCTCTGTTCGTCGCGAGATCACCATCCGCCGGACGCGCCTCCGCCGCCGAAACTGCCGCCGCCGCCGCCAAACCCGCCGCCGCCGAAGCCGCCGCCGCCCCACGAAGAGCCGCCGCGGCGCCCGCTGCGCATCGCCTCGCTGGCCGCCCAGATAAGGATCGGCGCGACCCCGTGACTGCGGCGGCGTCGGCCGCGCCCTGCGATCCCGCCGATGAGGGAAAGCGCCATGAACAGAAAGATGGCGGCGATGAAGACCATTGAGCCGATCGGCGCGTCTGCGGCCGGGCGCTGCGCCGCCGCCGCGCGCGCCTGTGCTTCGGCCGGGTCCAGCCTCAGCTGCTCCTCGATGGCGGCGACGCCCTGGTCGATGCCTCGCTCGAAATAGCCCTCGCGGAAGGGGGGCAGGATCTGGTTGTGGATGATCACCGCGGACAGGGCGTCGGTCAGCACTGGCTCCAGCCCGTAGCCGACCTCGATCCGCACCTTCCGCTCGTTCGGAGCGACGATCAGCAGAACGCCGTTGTTCCGATCCTGCCGTCCCACGCCCCACGCCCGGCCCAGCTGATAGCCGTACTCCTCGATGGCGTAGCCCTGCAGGTCCGCCACCGTCACCACCACGAGCTGATCGGTGGTGTCGCGCTCCAGCGCCTCGAGCCGCGCCGTGATTTCCGCCTCCTTTGACGGCGAGAGCAGCCGCGCCTCATCGACGACGCGTCCGGTCAGGGCCGGAAAGCGAGGCTGGGCCGACGCCGACGGGGGAGCGGCGACCAGCCACAGGACGGCCAGCAGCGCCGTCGCGGCGGCGATCAGCCGCCAGCCTCCCTGGAGGGCGAGCGTGCGGCTCACCGGGCGGGCGCGGCCGGCGGGGCTGAACCGGGCGCGGCGGCGGAAGAGGGCGGCGCGCCGCCCGGGGTGGCGGGATTCAGCGCGTCGAAGTTGACGCCGGGCGCGGACTGGGCGGCTTCTGTCGCGGAGAATAGCTGCATCGGGTCGGAGCCGCTGTGAATGGTGTTGGCCCAGATCACGGTCGGGAAGGTGCGCAGGCTGGTGTTGTAGTCCCGCACGGCCTCGTTGTAGTCGCGGCGGGCGACCGCGATGCGGTTCTCGGTCCCCTCCAGCTGGGACTGGAGCGCCAGGAAATTCTGGTTCGACTGCAGCTGCGGATAGTTTTCGACCACCATCAGCAGGCGCGAGAGCGCCTGGGACAGTTCACCCTGCGCCGCCTGGTAGCGCTGGAAGGCCTGGGGGTCCGTGAGCGTCTCCGGGGTAACCTGCACGCTGGTGGCGCGGGCGCGCGCCTCCACGACCTGGGTGAGGGTGGTGCGTTCCTGAATGGCGGCGCCCTGAACCGTCGCCACGAGATTCGGCACGAGATCCGCACGGCGCTGGTACTGCGACTGAACGTCGGCCCAGCGCGCCTTGGCCGCCTCCTCCTTTGTGGGAATGGCGTTGATGCCGCAACCCGACACAGCCGGGGCCGTGACGATGACAGCGGCCAGAACCGCGGCGCGGGGCGAGAGGCGGAACATGGGGGCGTCTCCTGAGGACCGTGGCCGGACTATTGGCCCGGACGCCAAACGGTTCAAGCGGCCAACGGCTCCGGTTCGGCGCCGACGGTCCGGCAAGCGGCCGTATAGGTGTTCGCCAGCAGGCAGGCGATGGTCATCGGGCCGACCCCGCCCGGCACCGGGGTGATGCG
>JANJTI010000063.1 GCA_024711185.1 Brevundimonas sp.
CCGGGACATGGCGTGGTGGGTAGTTTGACTGGGGCGGTCGCCTCCCAAAGTGTAACGGAGGCGCGCGATGGTGAGCTCAGAGCGGTCGGAAATCGCTCGTCGAGTGCAATGGCATAAGCTCGCCTGACTGCGAGACTGACAAGTCGAGCAGAGACGAAAGTCGGCCATAGTGATCCGGTGGTCCCGCGTGGAAGGGCCATCGCTCAACGGATAAAAGGTACTCTAGGGATAACAGGCTGATTTTGCCCAAGAGTCCATATCGACGGCAAAGTTTGGCACCTCGATGTCGGCTCATCACATCCTGGGGCTGGAGCAGGTCCCAAGGGTATGGCTGTTCGCCATTTAAAGTGGTACGTGAGCTGGGTTCAGAACGTCGTGAGACAGTTTGGTCCCTATCTGCCGTGGGTGTTCGAGACTTGAGAGGATCTGTCCCTAGTACGAGAGGACCGGGATGGACGTACCTCTGGTGGACCTGTCGTGGCGCCAGCTGCGCAGCAGGGTAGCTATGTACGGAATAGATAACCGCTGAAAGCATCTAAGCGGGAAACTAACCTCAAAACAAGGCTTCGCTGAGGATCGTGGAAGACTACCACGTTGATAGGCCAGGTGTGGAAGTGCGGCGACGCATGAAGCTTACTGGTACTAATAATCCGATCGGCTTGATCGTTTCTCAGCAAAACTCATTCGATTTCTTCGGCTGACGGCCGAAGCCGACAATGTCTTCTCGCAATCCTTCTGTCCGCCTGGTTGACCTGGTGGCTATGTCGGAGGTTCCCCACCCGATCCCATTCCGAACTCGGTCGTTAAGCCCTCCAGAGCCGATGGTACTTCGTCTTAAGGCGCGGGAGAGTAGGTCGCCGCCGGGTCTACCAGTCGGACAGATGATTGCATTACGGTTCATGCTCCCGCCCTGCGGCTGCCTGAGCCGCTTCTCGAACCGTTCTTCCTTTCACTGCCTACCGTTTGCCGCGGGATGGAGCAGCCCGGTAGCTCGTCAGGCTCATAACCTGAAGGTCGCAGGTTCAAATCCTGCTCCCGCACCCAGACAAACCCCGGAGTTCGCTCCGGGGTTTTTTCGTTCGGGGATCCGGTCGCCGGCGCGGCGGGGCTTGCGTCGGCCGGCGCGTGGTGAAACGACGACAGACGGCTGCCTGCAACCGGAGACCCAGTATGCGTCACCTCAACCCCGCCCCGATCGTCGCTCTCGCAGCGGCCGTCATGCTGGCCGCCGGACCCGCCGCGGCGCACGCCCGACTGGTCAGCGCCACGCCGGCGCCGAATTCCTCCGTCGCGGCCGTTCGGACCCTCAGCCTGACGTTCAGCGAGCGCACCGTGCCGGCCTTCTCGGGCTTCGACCTTGTCGACGCGGCCGGCCGGAAGGTCGAGGTGCGAACCGCCGTCGCCGAGGACGGCAGGACCCTGACCGGGATCCTCGCCCGCCCGCTGCCCGCCGGCGCCTATCGCGTCGACTGGCGCATCGCCTCGAGCGACGGCCATCGGATGACCGGCTCGTACGCCTTCTCCGTGCTCTGATCCGTGCTCGAGGTCGCGGTCGTTCTGCTTCGCTGGCTTCAGTACGGCGGCGCGGTCGTCCTGCTCGGCGCGCCGCTGTTCGGCCTCTACAGCTTCACGGGAAGGGATCGGCGCGACCATATTCTCCCGCGCAGTCCCCTCATGGGGGCCGCCCTGGTCGTCGCGCTGGCTTCCTTCGCCGGTCTGTCGGCCCAGACGGGCGTCATGGCGGGATCGGTCGCCGAGGCGCTGAATCCGGCTTCCCTCGGGTTCGTGATCCGTGAAACCGCGCTGGGCGGAGCCATGGCGGCACGCGGGGTCGTCGCCCTGCTCGCGCTCGGCGCCCTCGCCCTTCTCAAGCCGGGCGGCGTCGCCTGGGGCCTGACGACCGGAGCCGGCCTGGTCGTGGCGGCGAGCTTCGCCTGGTCCGGACACGCCGGCGCCGCCGAGGGGGCCGGCCGGTACGTCCACCTTGCCGCCGACGCCGTCCATGTGATCGCCGCCGCCCTTTGGCTGGGAGCGCTGGCGGCCCTGACCCTCCTGCTGTCCGGGCGCGCCCGCGTGGACGAAGCGGCCCTTCATCGCGCGCTTCACGGCTTCGCGGGCGTCGGGACCCTGGCCGTGTCGCTCCTTGTCGTGACCGGTCTGATCAACAGCTGGTTTCTGGTCGGGGCCGAGGGGGCCGCAACCCTGGGGGCCAGCCCGTACGGCCGGCTCCTCCTCGGAAAGCTCGCGCTCTTCGGAGTCATGCTGGTCCTGGCGGCCGTGAACCGGCTCCGTCTGACCCCCGCCTTGGGAACCGATCTGGCGAGCGGCCATGATCCGCAGTCTGCGCTCGGACGGCTCCGGCGCAGCGTCGCGGCGGAGACGTTGCTGGGAGCCGCCCTGCTCGGGCTGGTCGCGGTCATGGGAACGCTCGCCCCGCCCTCGGCCGGCTGAAACAGCGGGCGCGGGCCGCTAGCGCGGCGCCCGCGACGACCAGTGGATGTGGTGAATCCGCCAGCCGTCGGCGTGACGCTTCAGCACCATGGTCTCTGTCGTCAGCCGGTCCACCGCGCGTCCGTTGAACTCCCCCGTCGTCCGCCCCTCGCTGGTGATCCAGGCGATGTCGCCGTCCGCCCGACCGGACCGCCGCGTGAGCGCCGCATGGGTGGCGGCGGCGAAGGCCGCATCAGAAGCAAGGTGGTGAGAGGCGTACTCGTCCCGCGACCGCTCCGCACCGCCCTCCTCGAAGATCATCACCTCCGGCACCAGAAGGGCCAGGGCCGCCGCGGTGTCGTCGGCCCCGAGGGCGGCGTGGAAAGCGTCGACGACCTGCGCGGCGCCGGCCGCGTCTGCGTCGATCGAGGCGCCGGCGTGGTGAGCCCCGTGGGAGTGATCCTGCGCGAGTGCGGCCGGCGTCGACAACAGCGTGACCGACAGGGCGATGGCGAGGCAGGTGCGTGGCATTTCAGGCTCGGCGCTGAGAGAGAGAAGGGGGATCATGCAGGCGCGGCGGCGGGCGTCCAGCGAATCCCGCGGGTGCGGGTCGATCTTCGCCCTTGTCGGACACGCCACGACAGGTCGGGACAGCCCCGTCCGTGGAGCGGTCCGGCGGCCGCGGAGCACCGGGAAGGCCGCCGCCCTGCGGATCGGCGCGCCGGTTCCGGCGAAATCAAGCCGTTGAAGCGGCTCCGTAATTGTCCGTAGTCGCGCGGTAATTCTTTGACTCCGGCAGGGAAGACGCGCCAACTCACGTCATGTGGACGCTCGTAAGAGCCCTTGTCGTCGCCTTGGCGCTGGCTGCGCTCGTCGGCCAGTCCAACGCCCGTGCGACCGCCCCGCAGCACGAGGCCTCAGCCTCGCCCCCGATGGCGGACTGCCAGAGCGCGGATCGCACCGCCGGGCACGATCCAGCGGGTCCGGACCAGTCGTGTCCCGATACCGATCCGGCCTGCGCGGCCAAGACGGGATGCAGCGTTCCGGTTCCTCCGCCGCCGGTCGGTGTACGTACGCCAGCGCCTGTCCTCACTGTCGTGCGCCTGCAGGCGGAGCCTGAACGGGCCCTGGACGACGCCCAGCCTGACCGGATTCTGCGACCGCCCCGGAACCGCCTCTAGCGTATCGAGCCCGCCCGGCCCGCCGGGCGATCCACGCGCCATCCGCGCCTTCGATTCCGGAACACTTCCATGCCTGCTCCCACCTGCCGGAGCGCGCGCCCGCCTGTCTGCGGAGCGCCGCGCATCCCCGGCCGCCGACGTCTGGCCGTTCTCGCGGCTGTCGCGATCCTCGCCCCGGCGACGCCGGGCGGGGCGGGACCTCTCACCTATGCCGACGCACTGGAACGCGCAGCGCTGGACGCGCCCGACGTCCGCGCTCGCGGTCTGGCCCTCGAGGGCGCTCGCGCCGCGGCGCCCGCCGCCGGCCGCTTGCCTGACCCCGAACTCTCGCTCGCAGTGGAGAACCTTCCGGTCTCCGGCCCGATGGCCGGGTCGTTCGGACGGGACGAGATGACCATGCTCCGGGTCGGCGTCATGCAGGCCGTTCCGAGCCCCGCCCGCCGCAGGGCCGAGCGGAGCGTCGCCGCCGCCGACATCGGCGTCGCCGACATCCAGCTGGAGGTCGCTGCGCGGGAGGCCCGCGTTGCGGCGGCCGTGGCCTGGACGGAATTGCACTTCGCCCAGCGGCG
>JANJTI010000079.1 GCA_024711185.1 Brevundimonas sp.
GGCAGGACGTAGTCCAGCTGGATGGTGCCGCAGGTCCATTCCCGGCCGATCGCGTCCTTGACGATGAAGTCAAGCTTGGGCGCGTAGAAGGCGCCGTCGCCGGGCGTCACCACCGGCTCCGAGCCGGCGGCGCGAGCGGCCTCGGCCATCAAGGCCTCGGCCCGGGCCCAGAACGCGTCGGAGCCGGCGCGCACCTCGGGTCGGGTGCCGAGGCTGATGTAGGCGGTCTCCATGCCAAGGTCCGAGTGCACCGAGCGGGCCAGCTCGATGAAGGCCGCCGTCTCCTCGACGATCTGGTCCTCGCGGCAGAAGATGTGGGCGTCGTCCTGGGTGAAGCCACGGACCCGCATCAGGCCGTGCAGGGCGCCCGACGGCTCGTAGCGGTGACAGGCCCCGAACTCGGCCATACGCAGCGGCAGCTCGCGATAGGAGCGCTGTCCCTGGTCGAAGATCTGCACGTGGCCCGGGCAGTTCATCGGCTTGAGGCTGAGCGTTTCGCCCTCGACCGTTTCGCAGACGAACATATTGGGCCGGTACTTGTCCCAGTGGCCCGAAGCCTCCCAGAACTTGCGGTCCAGGACCTGGGGCGTCTTGACCTCGACATAGCCAGCGGCCGTCAGTCGGCGGCGCATGTAGGCCTCGATCACCTGCCACAGCACCCAGCCCTTGGGGTGCCAGAAGACCATGCCCCGGCCCTCTTCCTGCATGTGGAAGAGCTCCATGGCGCGGCCCAGCTTGCGGTGGTCGCGCTTCTCCGCCTCCTCGACCCGCTTCAGGTAGGCGTCGAGATCGGCCTGGCTGGCCCAGGCCGTGGCGTAGATGCGCTGCAGCTGCGGATTGCGGTGGTCGCCGCGCCAGTAGGCTCCAGCCAGCTTGGTCAGCTTGAAGGCCTTGCCGACGAACTTCGTCGACGGGAAGTGCGGGCCGCGGCACAGGTCGACCCAGTCGCCCGTGGCGTAGGTGGTGATGGTCTCGTCTGCCGGCAGGTCGCGGATCAGCTCGGCCTTGAACGTTTCGCCCTTGGCCTCGAACAGACGGATGGCCTCGTCCCGGTCCCAGACCTGACGGACCAGCTTCTCGTCGCGATCGACGATCTCGGCCATCTTCTTCTCGATGGCCGTGAAGTCGTCCGTCGAGAAGGGTTCGTCGCGGAAGAAGTCGTAATAGAACCCGTCCTCGATGGCCGGGCCGATGGTGACCTGCGTGCCCGGGAACAGCTCCTGCACCGCCTGGGCCAGCACGTGGGCGGCGTCGTGGCGGATGGTCTCCAGCGCCTCGGGATCGTCGCGCATGATCAGCCGGAAAGAGCCGCCTTCCTCCAGCGGCCGGTCGAGGTCGCGCTGGCGGCCGTTCAGCTCGACCAGGGCGGCGCGCTTGGCCAGCGACGGCGAGATGGACGCGGCCACGTCGCGGCCGGTGGCTTCCGCCGGAAACTGTCGGACGGCGCCGTCGGGAAATTTCAGTTCGATCATCGGTCTGTCTTTTCGCGCGGCGGGACCGGATCGTACGTCCAGTCCAGTCCGCTGAAGGGGTGGCATTTACAGAGGCGCCGGACCGTCAGCCATCCCCCCTTCGCCGGTCCGTGCTGGATCAGCGCGTCCCGGGCGTAGTCGGAGCAGGTCGGCCGGAACCGGCACTGCTGCCCGATCAGGGGCGACAGCGTCAGCTTGTAGCCGCGATGGGCCAGCCGGACGCCGCGTTCGTAGAGAGTTCCGCCGGATGCCATGTCGCCGCGCTTATCCCCCGCCGGACGGGCGGGGGCAACCGGCTCAGGCTGCGCCGGCGAGGCTAGTTCGCGTATCGGGACCCTTGCGCGCCAGCGCCTGCCGCACCGCGTCCAGCGTCGCCTCGAGGGCCACCATGGTCGAGGCGTGCCGGGCCGGATAGTCGGCCACCAGCTTCAGGGCGCGCAGGCCTTCGAACCGCCCCTCCGGACCTTGGCCGCCGGCCTTCAGCATCGCCAGCATGGCGTCCCGCGCTGCCTCGATCTCGTCGGGAGAGGCGCCGATGACGGCCTCGCCCAGCACCCCGGCGGCGGCCTGGCCGAGGGCGCAGGCCTTCACGTCCTGGGCGAAATCCGCGACCCGGGCCCCGTCGTCGAGAATCACATCGACGACCGCCCTCGAGCCGCACAGCTTCGCTGTCCGCTCGCCGGTGCCTTCCGGCGCGGCCAGCCGGCCGGCGCGCGGCATGTTCGCCGCCAGTCCGAGGATGCGCGCGCTGTAGAGCTCGTCGATCATGTCCGGAAGATAGGCGATCAGCCGCCCTGCAGCGAGTCCCAGGTCCGGGCGCTGGCCTGTTCCTGTCCGGCGGCCCTGGCTCGCAGCCACGCCAGATTGGCGTCCGCCTGTTCCGGCGGCAGGGCCCGGCGCAGGATCTGTTCGGCCTCCGAGAGCTTCCCGTTCAGCCCAAGCGCCAGCGCCAGGTTCAGCCGCACCTTCAGCGACGCTTCGGGGCGCGCCGCCGCCCGGCGCAGCAGGGGCTCGGCGGCGGCGTTGTCGCCGCGCACCATCGCCGCCACCGCCATGTTGGCCAGCACGTCCGGGTTCTCCGGCGACAGCTGCAGGGCCTGCGCCCAGGCCGCGCGGGCGTCGTCGGCGCGGCGCACCTGTTCGTAGGCGGTCCCCAGCAGCGACCAGACGCGCCAGTCGGTCGGCCGCGCGTCGCGGGCGCTCTCCAGCGCGGCGATGCCGTAGAAGGCCTGCCCGCGGGCGATGTGGCCGCGCCCCGCCTCCAGCATGGCCTCGACGTTCGCCGGCTGGACCAGCAGCACCCGCTGCGCCATGTCGGCGGACTGGTCGTAGCGGCCCAGCTCGCGCAGCGCCTGCGCCGCCTTGACCCCGGCGACCGGGTCGAGCGGATTGATGTCCGCCTGCTCGGTCCAGAACACCGAGCGGCTGAGCGCATCGGCGCGGTCGTAGGCGGCGCGGGTTTCGGCGGCGGCGGGCGTGCGCACGCGGACCTGCGCCGCGGCCTGGTCGGCGGCGGGGGCTTGCTGCGCCAGCGCCGGCGAGGCGAGGACGGCGAGCAGGGCGACGGTTGCGATGCGGGCGGTCGTGCGCGACATGGAAGGCGCTCCGGAAGGATCGGCCCGAAGAGTCGCCTTTCCGCGTCAACTGCTGGTTAACAAAGCCCCTCCCGGGCCCGAAAGGCCGACCGCCATGTCCCTGCTGCACCCAGACGTCCTGACCGCCGACGCCGACGGCGCCCTGCCGGTGCGTCTTGTGGGCAAGGACGCGCCGCTCGCCGGCGCCGAAGCCTCGTGGGCGCGGGCGCATGACTTCACCGGCAAGACGGGCCAGCTGCTGGTGCTGCCCGGGGAGGGCGGGGCGGCTGCGGGCGCCCTGTTCGGGACCGGCGAGCGCCTTGACCCGATGTCGGCCCGCGCCTTGGGAGAGAAGCTGCCCGACGGGCTGTGGCGGCTCGACGGCGTCGACGGCGAGGCGGTCGCCCTGGCCGCCCTGGCCTTCGCCCTCGGAACCTACTGCTTCGACCGCTACAAGGCCCGCTCCGGTCCCCGCCCGCGTCTCGCCGCGCCGGGCGTCGAGACCGGCCCTTTGCTTGAGATCGCCGCCGCCTGCGCCCTCGCCCGCGAGATGGTCGACACGCCGGCCGCTGACATGGGGCCGCTGCAGATCGAGACCATCGCGCGCGAGATCGCCGAGGCGTCCGGCGCGACCCTGTCCGTGGTCTCCGGCGACGATCTGCTGGAGCAAAACTATCCCGCCGTTCACGCCGTCGGCCGCGCCGCCGACCGGCGTCGCGCCCCTCGCGTGCTGGAGATCGGCTGGAACCTCGACCGGCCCGACCTGCCGCTGGTGGCGCTGGTGGGCAAGGGCGTGGTCTTCGACACCGGCGGTCTCGACATCAAGCCGGCGGCCGGCATGCGCAACATGACGAAGCACCGGGGCGGCGCCGCCCACGCCCTCGCGCTGGGCCGGCTGGTCATGCAGGCCGCGCTGCCCGTGCGGCTGGTGGTGCTGGTCGCGGCGGTCGAGAACGCCATTTCGGGCGACGCCTTCCGTCCCGGCGACATCCT
>JANJTI010000101.1 GCA_024711185.1 Brevundimonas sp.
TGGCGTGTCGGCGCCTCCTATTTCGGCGACCGGGTCGGCTTCGTCGCCGGCGGGGTGACCTTCTTCGCCGTGCTGTCGCTGTTTCCGACGCTGGCCGCCTTCGTCACCATCTACGGCCTGTTCGCCGACCCGTACGACGCCTGGGGGCGGCTGAGCTTCCTCTACACCGTGCTGCCGGAAGGGGTGGCGAGGTTCATCGGCGGCGAGATGCAGCGGCTGGCGGAGAACTCCACCACCGAGCTGACCTTCACCCTGGTGTGGACGCTGGCGCTGTCGCTGTGGACGGCCAACGGGGCGATCAAGGTGCTCTTCTACGGCCTGAACGTCGCCTACCACGAAGTCGAGAAGCGCAATCTGGTGAAGTACAACCTCGTGTGCATGGCCTTTACCCTGTCGGGGCTGTTCGCCGTGCTGATCACCGCCGGCCTCGTCGTCGGCGTGCCGGTGGTGCTGGGGGTGTTCGGACTGGCCGAGGAGTGGGCGGACCTTGCGCCGCTGCGCTGGCCGGTGCTGCTGGCGGTCTACATAGCCGCCCTGACGATCATCTACCGCTTCGGGCCGTGCCGGGCGCGGGCGCGCTGGCGCTGGTTGACCCCCGGCGCGATGTTCGCCGCCCTGCTCAGCCTCGGGCTCTCGCTGGGCTTCAGCTGGTACCTGCAGACCTTCGTGCGCACCGCCTCCTACGGCCCGCTGGCGGCGATGATGGGCTTCCTGCTGTGGACCTGGCTGAGCGTGCAGATCATCCTGATGGGCGCCGAGCTGAACGCCGAGATCGAGCACCAGACGGCGCTGGACACCACCACCGGAGCGCCGATGCCGATCGGCGAGCGGGGCGCGGTGATGGCCGACAGCGTCGGTCCCCGGCGCGGCAACCCGGCCGCGCTGGCCTTCACGCTGAAGCATGCCGAAGCGCTGTCGGACCGGCTGCTGAGACGGAGAATCCGGCCGCCGCGATAGGGGTCAGGCGAACTCGGCCTCGAGGTCGGCCAGGCGGGCGGCCTGATCCTCGGCGATCAGGGCGTCGAGCATCGGATCCAGATCGCCCTCGAGGATCTGCGGCAGGCTGTGCAGGGTCAGGCCGATGCGGTGGTCGGTGACCCGCCCTTGCGGGAAGTTGTAGGTGCGGATGCGCTCGGAGCGGTCGCCGGACCCGACCTGGGACTTGCGGGCGTCGGAGCGAGCCTGGTCCTTGGCCTGGCGCTGCATGTCGTAGAGGCGGACGCGCAGGTTCTTCATCGCTTTGTCGCGGTTGACGTGCTGCGACTTCTCCGACGAGGTCACCACGATTCCGGTCGGCAGGTGGGTGATGCGCACGGCCGAGTCGGTCTTGTTGACATGCTGGCCGCCGGCGCCGGAGCTCCGGTAGGTGTCGATGCGGATGTCCTGGTCGCGGATCTCGATCTCGACGTCCTCGACCTCGGGCAAAACCGCCACCGTCGCGGCGGAGGTGTGAATCCGGCCGCCGGCTTCGGTGACCGGCACGCGCTGGACGCGGTGGACGCCGCTCTCGAACTTCAGCCGGCCGAAGACGCCCTCGCCGGTGATGGTGGCGACGATCTCCTTGTAGCCGCCCGCCTCGCCTTCCGAGACGCTGTCGATCTCGACCCGCCAGCCGCGCGCCTGGGCGTAGCGCGAGTACATGCGGAACAGGTCGCCGGCGAACAGGGCCGCCTCGTCGCCGCCGGTGCCGGCGCGCACCTCGAGCACGGCCGAGGCGTTCTCGTCTGCGTCGCGCGGGGCCAGCAGCAACGCCACCTGCCGCTCCAGCTCAGGGAGCCGATCCCTGAGGGTGCGGAGTTCCTCGGCGGCCATCTCCGCCATCTCCGGATCTTCCGCCATAGCCTCCAGATCGGCCATCTCGGCGCGGATCCGGGCGAGGCCCTGCACGGCGTCGGCGACCGGCTTCAGTTCGGCGTGCTCCCTGGACAGCCGCACGATCTCGACCCCGTCGGCGGCCGCGCCCATGCGCGCCTCCACCTCGTGGAAGCGGTCGAGCACCTGATCGAGCCGGGCCTGGGGCAGTCGCAAGGGAGTCTCCGGAACGGGGCCGTTCTCCTATCCGCCCGGCCCGATCCTGTCCAACCGGAGAGGCGGCCGGCCTGACGGAAAAGTGAAAGCGTGGCCGTTACGGAAGCCCGGATTCGGCGTTAGCTGGACCAAGCGAACGGATCGCCGGGCCCCGATGGAAACCTTCCTGCTGTTCTTCCTGGTGGGCGTGCTGGCGCAGTCGGTCGACGGCGCCCTGGGCATGGCCTACGGCGTGATCTCCTCCTCGGTGCTGCTCGCATTCGGGGTGCCGCCGGCCATGGCCTCGGCCAGCGTACACGGGGCCGAGGTGTTCACCACGGCGGCGTCGGCGAGCAGCCACGTCGCCCACCGCAACGTCGACTGGCGGCTGTGCGTCCCGCTGGCCGTCGCCGGGATCATCGGCGGCTGCCTCGGAGCCTATGTGCTCACCGGATTCAAGGGCGACACGGTCAAGCCGTTCGTGATCGGCTACCTGGCCCTGGTGGGCCTGTACATCCTGTGGCGCAGCCGGCACGACCTGCCCCTGCGCCGCCTGCGCGCGGCGTGGACCGCGCCGTTGGGGCTGGTCGGCGGCTTTCTCGACGCGGCCGGCGGCGGGGGCTGGGGTCCGACCGTCTCCTCCACCCTGCTGGGGGCGGGACAGGAGCCGCGCCGCGCCATCGGGACGGCCAACACGGCCGAGTTCTTCGTCACCACGGCCATCAGCGCGGCCTTCGTCTGGGCGCTGGTCACCGGACACTGGCGCGAGGCGGGCGCCCTGCAGAACCACGCGGCGGCGATCGCCGGTCTGGTGGCGGGCGGGCTGATTGCGGCGCCCTTCGCCGGATGGATCGTCAAGCGCGTGCCGCGCCGAGCCCTGGCGCTGGCGGTGGGGGTTCTGCTGATCGGTCTCGCCGTGTTTCAGTCGCTGCAGCTCGCCGGGATCATCTGAGACTCAGGCGTCCGGTCGGGTCTCCGCAAAGCTCGGCCGCGTCTCCAGCGCCGCCTGCAGCGCCGTCAGGCGCGGCCGCCCCGTCCGCCAGTCGTATTCAGGATGGCGGAAGTCGGTCCAGGTGAGGATGCAACCCGTGGCGATCACGCCAAGATCGAGCCGGCCAGCCGAAAGATCGGCCGCCTCCAGCGCATCGAAGGAGCGGCCCAGCCGGTCGCGCCAGCGCTCGATCCACGCGGGCGACCGTTCGGATTCGGGACGGCGCTTCTCCAGCACCCATTTGACGCCCATTTCCATCGCGCCGTCGGCGAGGGTCTCGATGCGCCGCACCGCCAGTCGCTCCGGCCCCGAGGCGGGCAGCAGACGCGGTCCGCTCCCCTGCTCGTCGAGGTATTCGCAGATAAGGGGGCTGTCGGTGATCGGCAGGCCGTCGTGCGCGATCAGGGCGGGCACCTGGTCGAGCGGATTGCAGGCGGCGAGGTCGGGCGCCGAGCCGTAGAGGTCGACCACGACCTCTTCCACACGATCGGCGAGCCCCTTCTCGCGGCCGACGATCCGGCATTTGCGGGCGTAGGGGGACGGGATGGTGATGTAGAGCTTCATGCCTTCTCCGGCGCTCCTATTCCGCAGCCACTGGCGTCGACGCGGCCGCCCGCGCGGCCTCCAGCTCCGCCGCCTTCTCCTCCACCCGGGCGACGATCTCGTCGATCATGCCCGTGTTGGCCTGTTTGCCGGCGATCTTTCCGTTCAGGTACATCATGCCCGAGCCCGCGCCGCCGCCGGTGAAGCCGACGTCGGTGTAGAGCGCCTCCCCGGGACCGTTGACCACGCAGCCGATGATCGACAGCGACATGGGCGTGGTCACATGGGCGAGCTTCTCCTCGAGAATGCCCACCGTCTCGATGACGTTGAACCCCTGCCGGGCGCAGGACGGGCAGGCGATGATGTTGACGCCGCGATGCCGCAGCCCCAGCGACTTGAGGATGTCGAAGCCGACCTTGATCTCCTCGACCGGGTCGGCGGCGAGGCTGTCGCGGATGGTGTCGCCGATGCCGCTCCAGAGCAGCATGCCCAGCCCGATCGAGGACTTGATCGTGCCGGTGCGCAGCGGTCCCGCCTCCGTCACCCCGAGGTGCAGCGGACAGTCGATCACCTCCGCGAGCTGCTGGTAGGCGGCGACGGTGAGGAAGGGATCGGACGCCTTCACCGAGATCTTGAACTCGTGGAAGTCGTGGTCCTGCAGGATGCGGGCGTGATTGAGCGCGCTCTCGACCATGGCGTCCGGGCAGGGCTCGCCGTACTTCTCGAGCAGCTCACGTTCGAGGGAGCCGGCGTTGACGCCGATGCGCATCGAGCAGCCGTGATCCCTGGCCGCCCGGACCACCTCGCCCACCCGGTCGGAGCTCCCGATGTTGCCGGGATTGATGCGCAGGCAGGCGGCGCCCGCCTCGGCGGCCTCGATGCCCCGGCGGTAGTGGAAGTGGATGTCGGCCACCAGCGGGACCTTCGCCTCGCGGGCGATGGTGCGGAAGGCGGCGGTCGAGTCCTCGTCCGGGCAGGACACGCGCACGATGTCGGCCCCCGCCTCCTCCAGCCGCCGGATCTGGTCGATCGTCGCCGCGGCGTCCGCCGTCGGCGTATTGGTCATCGACTGAACAGAGATCGGCGCATCACCGCCCACGGACACGGAACCGACGCGGATCTGGCACGACTTCCGGCGCTCGATGTGGCGCCAGGGACGGACGTGGGTGTGATCGAGGCTCATGCGGGGGCGAACATAGGCACGGGATTGCGGCATGGCCACGACGCAGTCGGTCGCGGCGTCAGCCGCCGGCGGCGTCGCTCACCATGGCCTGCATGGACGCCGCCTGGATCCGGGTCTGGTCCTGCATCCCGGCCGGGGCGCGGGCGGCGGCGGCGCGGGCCGAGTCGGCGCGGGCGGCCACCTCCGCCGCCGCCTGCCGGGCGACGGTCTGGGCGCGGGCGTTGAGCTGGGCGAGCGGGGTGAGGGTGGCCTCCAGGGCCCCGCCGTGCTCGCCGTTCAGATAGACGTCGAACGCGGCGGGATCGGAGACGTCGAGCGTCGCGGCAACGCCCAGCGGGGCCCGCCAGGCGTCGCCTGCGGCCAGCTGGCGCGCGAAAAGCACCCGCCCGTCGGCCATGCGCACCACCAGACCGGCGGCCTTTCGCGCCTGGATCACCACCTGGGAGGCGCTGGCGGAGGCGCCGTAGATCGCGCCGCGCGGGTTGAAGGCCTTCTGCACCGGAGGGGCGGCCACGGCCGCGGCCGCTTCCGCCGATTCCGGATCGAGGCCGGTCAGCTGCGCCTCCAGCCCGGGGGTCACGTAGAGCGCGGGCACCGTCTGGTCGGGCGGCGCAGGGCGCGGAGCGGCCAGACGGAACACCTCGCCCTGGCCGGGCACCTCACCCAGCCGCCAGCTCTCGGGCACCTCGGCGATGTCGGACGGCTGCGGCGCGCGCATCAGACTGACGCGCTGGAACACGTTCCAGCCGACCACCGCGGCGACAAGGACGACGCCGATGGCGACGAGACGCGGCGAGTAGCGACGCACCTCCTCGAACGCCACCCCGACCGGCGGCTGCAGGGGCACGGAGGGGTCCGGCGTCTCGCGCTTGAACCGTTCCACCGCCAGCTGCTCATCCAGGCCGAGGGCGGCGGCGTAGGCGCGGACGTAGCCGATCGAGAAGACGCGGTTCGGCAGCACGGAGAAATCGTTCTGCTCCAGCGCAGCGAGGTAGCGCACCGGCACCCGGGTGACGCCGGACAGCTCCACCAGCGACCGGCCGGACCGCTCGCGCGCCTCCCGCAGGCCGTCGCCGAGAGTCAGGGCTTCGGTGATGGAGGGAGTCAGGTCCCGCCAGTCCGCCTGCGCTCCGTACTCTTCCGGGCCCTTGCCCGCATCCAGCGCCATGACGCCCCACCCAACGCTCGGCGGCGCGGAAACGCCGCCCGCCGTACTCGAACCCGGGCCCTGTACCATATCGGGATGACAGTCCGGGCCTGCCCCCGCAGGCCCTCCGGGCTCGCCTTGTGGATAACTCATTAGCGTCGACCGATCAACGATTTGTTAAGCACCTTGGCCGTTCGGGCGGGCGCCGATCAGATCGTGACGTTCAACTTCCGGGCCAGACTCTCCAGCTCGCCCCGGACGGAGGCGGACGAGGAGCCAAGCAGAAT
>JANJTI010000110.1 GCA_024711185.1 Brevundimonas sp.
GTGGTCGTGCTGCTGTCGCTGGCCTTCTGGGGCAAGATCTGGGGCGTCGTCGGCATGTTCCTGTCGACCCCGCTGACCGTGATGGCCATGGCCGTCCTCGCGGAGTTCAGAGGCTCGCGCTGGATGGCCATCCTGCTGTCCGGCGACGGCGAGCCCTATGCCGAGGACGGACCGCACCCCTTGGGCTCCCCGACCGCGTCAACCCGCCGCAGCCGTCCGCCGTCCGAACCCTGAAGCCGCCCTTGATTGGCCACATCCGGCGCCTATCTCCGCCCTGTCGCCGCGGCCCCCTCCCCTCCCCCAAGGCTGCGGCGGAATTGATCGGCGCCACCCCTCCCCTCCTGGGCGCCGGTCCGAAGAGGCCGCCGGGCGAAAGCCCGGCGGCCTTGTCGTTTGCGGCCTGCGTCATGGCGGCGGCGCAAGCGGGGGCTTCCCGGAAGCGCGCGGCTGGCCTAGGAGCCGGAGGCAAGGGCGCCTCGTCCCAGCGACGGGCGGCCTGGCCTGCCTCCACCCGCGGCCCGGAGCCGCTTCACACACGAGAAACGCGACATGTCCGGCGATACGGCGTCCATGCACCCTCAGGCGATCACCCTGGAGGCGCTGGAGTCGGGCTTCGGGGCGGTCACCGGACAGCCGCCCGGGCCCGCCGAGAAATCCTTCCTCGCCCAGGTGCTGGAGGACCATGCCGCCGACGAGACCCCCGAGCTCGGCGCCGCGGACCTGGCCTCCCTGCTGGGAGCCGTCTGGCGTTCGTCGCTGGACCGCGCGCCGGGAGGCGCCGCCCTGATCAGCGTCGGCCCGCACACGGGGGCGGCCGGGCATCCCACCGGCTACGATGTGCTGTGGATCGTCCAGGACGACCGTCCTTTCCTCGTCGACAGCGTCATGGGTGAGCTGGCCGAGGCCGGTGTGAGCGTCCGCTCGATGTACCACCCGATCGTCGAACGGGCCGACGGCCGGGTTTCCCTGATCATCGTGGTGATGGATTCCCTGCCCCAGGAGCGCCGGGACGCCCTTGGAGAGACCCTGGCTGCGACCATGGCCGACGTGCGCGCCGCAGTGAACGATCACGGAGCCATGCAGGCCCTCATCGAGCGTTCGATCGCGGAGCTGGAGGCGGCGCCCCCGGGCATCGACCCCGAGGTTCTCGCCGAGAACCTCGCCTTCCTGCGCTGGCTGGCGTCGGATCACTTCGTCTTCCTGGGTGCGCGCGCCTACGAGTTCCCGCGCACCCCCGAGGGCGGTTACGAGGCGGAGGCGCCGCTGTCCTTGTCCGGCGTCGGGCTCGGCGTGCTCGCCGACCCGGAGCGCACGGTGCTGCGCCGCGCCAATGAACCCGCCGTTCTGACCCGATCGATGAAGCGCCAGCTCAATCTCTCGGAGCCGGTGACGGTGGCCAAGGCCAATGTGCGCTCGCGCGTCCATCGCCGCGCCTACCTCGACTACGTCGGGGTCAAGCGCTTCGGGGCCGACGGCAAGGCGTCAGGAGAGATCCGCTTCGTCGGCCTGTTCACCGCCGAGGCCTACGACAAGGCCGCCAGCGAGGTGCCGTTGATCCGGCGCAAGGTGGCCAACGCCCTGGCCGCCGCCGGCAAGATCGAGGGCACGCACAGCTACAAGCGTCTCAGGAACATCCTCGAGAACTATCCGCGCGACGAGCTCTTCCAGATCGGCGGCCACGAGCTGCTGGAGATCGCGCTTGGCATCCTGCACCTCCACGACCGTCCGCGCATCAAGACCTTCACCCGTCGCGACCCGTTCGACCGGTTCGTCTCCGTGCTGGCGTTCATCCCGCGGGAGCGCTTCCATGCTTCGGTGCGCGAGCGCATCGGCCAGATCCTCGCCCGGGCCTGGGGCGGGCGGGTCTCGGCCTGGTACCCGCAGCTGACGGATCAGCCGCTGGTCCGCATCCACTACATCATCGGCGTCACCCCCGGAGACCACCCCTGCCCGGACGAGGCGGCGCTGGAGGGCGAGATCGCCGAAGCGGGCCGCAGCTGGGTCGACCGCTTCGAGAGCGCGCTGCGCGCGAGCGATATCGACGAGGTCTCCGTCGGGCCGGTGAGCGCGCGCTGGGCCGACGCCTTCGGGGCCAGCTACCGCGACCGCTATGACGCCGCCGAGGCGGTGCGCGACTACCAGGCCATCGACTCGCTCAACGACTCCGGGCTGGTGGGGCAAGGAGAGCCGGTCGCGGTCAGGGCCTTCCGGACCGAGCGCGACGGGCCGCTCAATTTCCGCTTCAAACTCTATCGCCGCGGCAGCGCCGTCCCGCTGTCGGACGTCCTGCCGATCCTCGCCGACATGGGGCTCAAGACGCTTGAAGAATGGGGGCACTCGCTGAAACCGGCCGGCGCGCCCGAGATCCACGTCCACGAGTTCCTGCTCGAGGATCCGCGCGGCGGCGACCTGCAGTTCTCCGACGTCCGCGGCCCCTTTGAGGAAGCCTTCGTCGCGGTCTGGAATGGCCGCACCGAAAGCGACGGCTTCAACCGGCTGGTGCTGGAGCTCGGGGTGTCGTGGCGGGAGGCGGCCCTCATCCGCACCCTGGCGCGCTATCGCCAGCAGACCGGTCTCGACCCCAGCCAGACGGTGCAGGAAGAGGCGTTGCGCGACTATCCGGCGGTGGCGCGCGCGCTCCTCGCCCTGTTCCGCGTCAGGTTCGATCCGGCCTCCGCGAGCGACGGCCCCGCCCGCGAGACCGAGGCCGCCGGGATCGACCGGCGGATCGTGGAGCTTCTGCGCGAGGTGAAGAGCCTCGATCACGACAAGGCGTTGCGTCGCCTCGCCCTGCTCATCGGCGCGATCAAGCGCACCAACTACTATCAGCCCGGGGCCGACGGGACGCCGAAGCCCTACATCTCGATCAAGATCGCCTCGCGCGAACTCGACGACCTGCCCCTGCCCAAGCCGTACCGGGAGATCTTCGTCTGGGCCCCGCATGTCGAGGGCGTGCATCTGCGCTTCGGCCCCGTGGCCCGCGGGGGCCTGCGCTGGTCGGACCGGCGTGACGACTTCCGCACCGAGGTCCTCGGACTGGTGAAGGCGCAGCAGGTCAAGAACGCCGTCATCGTGCCGGTCGGCTCCAAGGGCGGCTTCGTGCCGAAGCTCCTGCCGGCGATCGTGCGCGCCGGCGGCGACCGGGACGCGCAGCAGCAGGAGGCGATCCGCGCCTACAAGACCTTCCTGTCCGGCCTGCTGGACCTCACCGACAACATCGTCGCCGACGGCTCGGTGGTTCCCCCGGCGGCCGTTGTGCGCCGGGAGGGCGACGATCCCTATCTGGTGGTCGCCGCCGACAAGGGCACGGCGACCTTCTCCGACATCGCCAACGGCGTCTCGGCGTCCTACGGCTTCTGGCTGGACGACGCCTTCGCGAGCGGCGGCTCGGCCGGCTATGACCACAAGGAGATGGGCATCACCGCCCGGGGCGCGTGGGAGGCGGTCAAGCGCCACTTCCGCGAGATGGGCAAGGACATCCAGACCGAGCCCTTCACCGTCGCCGGCGTCGGCGACATGTCCGGGGACGTCTTCGGCAACGGCATGCTGCTGTCGAAGGCGATCCGGCTGGTCGCCGCCTTCGACCACCGCGACATCTTCATCGACCCCGACCCGGATCCCGCGACCTCCTGGGCCGAGCGCCAGCGCCTGTTCGAACTGCCGCGCTCCAGCTGGCAGGATTACGACAAGGGTCTGATCTCCAAGGGGGGTGGCGTCTTTTCCCGCTCCGCCAAGTCGATCGAACTGAGCCCCGAAATCAGGACGGCGCTCGAGATCGACGAAGACGTACTGGACCCGGCCGGCCTGATGCGGGCCATCCTGAAAGCGCCGGTGGAGCTGCTCTACTTCGGCGGCATCGGCACCTATGTGAAGGCGGCGCACGAGACCGACGCCCAGGTCGGCGACAAGGCCAACGACGCCGTCCGCATCGACGGGGTGGAGGTGCGGGCCAGGGTCATCGGCGAGGGCGCCAACCTCGGCCTGACCCAGGCGGGCCGCATCGGCTTCGCCCGCAACGGCGGCCGGGTGAACACCGACGCCATCGACAATTCGGCCGGCGTCGACAGCTCCGACCACGAGGTCAACATCAAGATCCTGACCGGCGCGGCCATCGCCTCCGGGGCGCTGAAGGCGGAGGATCGCAATCCCCTGCTCGCGTCGATGACGGAGGAGGTCGGGCTGAAGGTGCTGGCCCACAACTACGACCAGACCCTCGCCCTGACGCTGCAACAGGCCGAGGGCGCCGGCGCGCTCGACGCCCAGCAGCGCTTCATGCAATGGCTGGGGGCCAAGGGTAAGCTCGACCGCAAGGTGGAAGGCCTCCCCGACGATCTTCGGCTCGCCGAGATGAAGGCGTCCGGGGCCGCGCTGACCCGGCCCGAGCTGGCGGTTCTCACCGCCTATTCGAAGATTGAACTGTTCGACGACATCGTCGCCTCCAGGGCCCCGGACGATCCGTTCTTCCGCCAGACCCTGGTGCGCTACTTCCCGGGGCCGCTGGCCCGGTTCGAGGCCGAGATGCAGGGCCACCGCCTGCGGCGCGAGATCGTCTCGACCATCCTGTCGAACGAAATCGTCAACATGTGCGGCGCGACCTTCCCCGAACGGCTGCGCCTGTCCGCCCGCTGCGACACCGGCGCCATAGTCATCGCCTTCGAGGCCGCGCGCCAGATTTTCCGGCTCGATCAGGCCTGGGACGCCGTTTCGGCGCTGGACCTGAAGATCAGCGCCGAGGCCCAGACGGCGCTGTACCAGGAGATCGCCACCGTTCTGCGTCGTCAGACCTTCTGGCTGGCGCGGCGGGCCACGCGCGACGGCGCGAGCGTCGACGGACTGATCGCCGCCTACCGTCCCGCCGCCGACGCCCTGCGCGCCGCTGGCGGCGCGGTGCTGTCCCGCTTCGAGCAGGGCAAGCTCGAGAGCCGGATCGAGAGCTTCGTGCAGCTGGGCGTCGACGCTGTCATGGCCCGGGACCTGGCCATGCTTCGTCCCCTCGTGGCCACGGCCGACATCGGCGATCTGGCCGGCGAAGCGGGCTGGTCCGAACCTGCCATGGCCATGCTGTATCACCAGGTCGGCGCGGCCTTCGACTTTGATCGCCTGCGCGCGGCGGCCGGCGCCGTCCCGTCGGCCGATCATTTCGACCGGCTCGCGGTGCGCCGCCTGATCGAGGATCTGATGACCGAGCAGATGGTGCTCACGCGCGCCGTGGCCCGGGCCTCCGACGCCTCTGTCGGCGCGTCGGAAGCCTCCGCCGAAGCGGCCGTCGACGCCTGGATCGGTCCGCGGCTGGCGACGGTCGAGGGCGTCCGCGCCTCGGTCGACGAGATCGAGGCCTCGGGCGCCGGCTGGACCTTCGCCAAGCTGACCATCGCCAACGCGGCGATCCGGGAGATCGCGGCGGTGGCCGGGTGAGGGCGGGCCCGGCGACTCCGTCGCCGGGCGATCTGCTAGTGTGGGCTGGAACGGGAGAGGGCCATGCCGCGCAAATTCCTCGTCGTGGTCGACGACAGCCCGGAGTTCGAGGCGGCGCTTCGCTACGCCGCCCGGCGCGCCCGCTCGACCGGGGGCCGGGTGGTCATGCTGCGGGTCATCCCGCCGGCGGCCTCCGACGCCCACTGGTCGGGGGTCCGGGAGGAGATCGAGCGTCAGACCCGGGCCCAGGCCGAGGCCTCGCTGAACCGCTGGGCGGCCGAAGCCAGCGAACGCGCCGGCTCCACCCCCCTGCTGCTGATCGAGAGGGGGGAGCCGCAGGGCTGCATTCGAAAGGTCGTCGGCGAGGATCCGGACATCAAGATTCTGGTCCTTGCGGCGGGAGAAGGCGGCCGCGGGCCCGGGCCGCTGGTCACCGCCATGGTCAAGCAGGGCGCCGCCTTCACCGGCCGCAAGCTGCCGGTCACCATCGTACCCGGCGAGTTGACCGAGAACGACATCGAGGACCTCGCCTGACGCGGCGGGGCGTCGCAACCGCCCGCCCTTGAACCCTCCGGCCGCCGGGCGCACTTGTGCGCCATGTTCATCCAGACCGAA
>JANJTI010000149.1 GCA_024711185.1 Brevundimonas sp.
GTTCCCTGACCTGGTCGATCTCGCAGCCGCTGCGGGTGGAGCGGGGCCAGTTCAGCGCCTGGCTGGCCGACGCGCCGCTCGAGTATTTCGATCCGCTGAGCTTCTCCGAGCGCCGCTTCTCGGCGACCCCGACCGGGCGGCAGATCGACTTCTCGCTCGGCAGCCAGCACCTCCTGCCGGACGGGTCGGAACTGGCGCTGCGCGCCGTGGTCACGCGCGACGACCGCCACGTGCGTTCGGCGGAGCCGGCCTATGCCCTGATGGGCAGCTGGCGGAGCGCGTTCTAGGCAAAGGGCCCGCCGGGACATGGCCCGACGGCCCGCCTGCCGCTAGAGGAGGCGAGGCGGCTGAGAGGGAAAGCCATGGCGATCTATCCGGTGGTGCTGTGCGGCGGGGCGGGCACGCGCCTGTGGCCCGCCTCGCGTCCGGAGCGGCCGAAGCAATTCCTCGACCTGGTGAGCGACGCCTCCCTGTTCCAGGAAACCGTGCGACGCGTGGCTCCGCTGACGGCTGAGGGCGGCTCCGTGCTGGTCGTCGCCGGTCGCGAGCATGCCGCAGCGATCAAGGCGCAGCTGGGGGACATGCCGGCCGTGCTGCTGGTGGAGCCCGAGGGCCGGGACTCGGCGCCCGCGATGGCGGCGGCGGCGGAGTGGATCTTCCGGAGGGACCCGGCCGGCGTGGCGCTTTTCGTCGCCTCGGACCACCACATCCCCGACGCGGAAGGATTCAGGTCGGCGGTGCGGGAAGGCGTTGCGGCCGCCGAGGCCGGGAGAATCGTCACCTTCGGCGTCAGGCCCACCGAGCCGTCCTCCGCCTATGGCTACATCCACCCGCAGGGACCCGGGCTGGCGCCGGTCCGCCGTTTCGTGGAGAAGCCCGACCGGGCGCGCGCGACCGAATACGTGGCGGCGGGCTATCTGTGGAACAGCGGCAACTTCGTCGCCCGAGCGGACGTGCTGCTCGACGAGCTCGCGCGTCACGCGCCCGAGGTCGCCGTCGCGGTTCGCGCGGCGCTCCCGGCCGGCGACGCAGCCCGGATCGAGCTTGAACCGACCTTCTCCGCGGCCCCGCGCATCTCGATCGACTATGCGGTCATGGAGAAGAGCACCCGGGTTTCGGTGCTGCCCGTCGGCTTCGGCTGGTCGGATCTCGGCGCGTGGGATGCGGTGGCGGCGACCGGAGGGGCCAGTCGCGGCCTGTGGATCGGCGGCGACGGCGACGGGGCCAACCTGGTGCGCGCCGCCGAGGGCATGGTCATCGCCACCGCCGGAGTCTCGGACCTGGCCATCATCGCCGAGCCCGACGCGGTCCTTGTCTGCCACCTCAGCCGCTCGCAGGAGGTCAAGGGACTGGTCGAGCGGCTGCGCGAGCTGTCGCCGTCGCACCTGCACAGAGCGACCACGGGCGCATCCTCGTTCGCGGCCCGGGCGGAGGATTTCGACCGCTGGATGCAGCTTGCCGCCCTGCCGCTCTGGGCCACCCTGGGCGTCGACGCCGACGGCGGCTTCCGCGAGGCCATAGCGGCGGACGGGGCGCCGGCCGCACCCTTCCGGCGAGCGCGCGTGCAGACGCGCCAGGCCTGGGTCTACGCCGTGGCGGGACAGGCGGGCTGGGCCGGCCCGTGGCGACGGCTGGTGACGGAGGCGCTGGATCGGTTCGAGGTCACGAACCGACGTGCCGACGGTCTCTACCGCACCCGGGTCTCCACCGAGGGCGCGGTGCTGGACGACACCGCCTCGCTCTACGATCAGGCCTTCGCCCTGCTGGCCTTCGCCGCGTCGGCGGACGCCGGGGTCGAGCGGCAGCTCATGTCAGGTCGGGCCCACGCCCTTCGCGAAGCCTTGGCTGCGCTGGCTCTGCCGGGCGGCGGCTGGCGCGAGGACGGGGGCCATCCGCACCAGTCCAACGCGCACATGCATCTGTTCGAAGCCTGCCTGGCTTGGGAAGCGGTGGAGCCCGGCCGCGAGTGGACGGCGATGGCCGACCAGATCGCCGGGCTGGCGCGGCGCCATTTCATCGATGCCGAAGGCGGCTTCCTGCGCGAGTTCTTCGAACCGGACTGGAGCCCGGCGGCGGGGGAGGCGGGTCGGCTGGTCGAGCCGGGGCATCAATTCGAGTGGGCGTGGCTGCTGACCCGTTGGGGCCGCGCGCGGGGCGACGACTGGGCTGCCACGGCGGCGGAACGGCTCTACGCGGCAGGACTGCGCGGCATCGACGCGGCGCGCGGCGTGGCCTTCGACGAGCTGGACGACCGGCTGAATCCGCGGTCCGCCCGCGCCCGCCTGTGGCCGCAGACCGAGCGCCTGAAGGCGGCGCTGATCCTCGGCGACCGGGTTCCAGGCTCGCACGCGAACGAGGCGCTGAAGGGTCTGCAGCTGTATCTTGGGCCCACCGGCCTGTGGCGCGACAAGCTGGAGCCGAACGGCAGGTTCGTCGACGAGGCCGCACCGGCAAGCTCGCTCTACCACATCGCTGCGGCGTGGCTCCAGCTGCGCGGCGGCGCAGACGCAGGCCGTGCAGGCGACTAGAGGAAGGTTCGACTCTCACCCACCGGGGGCGCCGCGATGCGACTCACGGGAAGCGCGGCCACCTCGCCGTAAAGGCCGGCCGTACGGGGCCGGTCCGGCGTGACGGGCGGCGGTGTCGGCCGAGCCGATGGTTCGGTTCGCATCTCGCTATCCTCCCGTGCGAGCGGCCGCGCACCTTAACGCCTTCCTGCCTACGGCGGTCAAGCTTCACCATTCGGCAACCATCTGCGCCGTGGCGGTGAAGCTAGGTGTTGGACCCTCGGCTGCGCTAGAGAGGGATACGCGGCGCGCGACGGGAGGGACGCTTGATCGAAGGCAGATCGGTTCTGGCTGTGGTGACCGCCCGTGGCGGGTCCAAAGGTCTACCCGGCAAGAATCTGCGGCCGCTTGCCGGACGGCCTCTGATCGCCTGGACCATCGCGGCGGCCCGCGCCGCCGCCGGGGTGGACCGGCTGATCCTGTCCTCGGACGACCCCGACATCATGGGAGCGGCGCGGGACCTGGGGTGCGAGGTTCCCTTCCAGCGCTCGCCGGCGCTCTCGGGCGACGCGGCGGGATCGATCGAGGTGGTGCTGGACGCGTTGGACCGGACGCCCGGCTACGAGGTGGTGGTGCTGCTTCAGCCCACATCGCCGCTGCGGACGGCCGGCGACATCGATGGCGCACTGGGACGCTTGGCCGTGAGCGGGGCGCCGGCCTGTGTGTCGGTGAGCGAGGCGCCAGTCCATCCCTGGCTGGCCTTCGCCGAGGATGGGCGGGGCCGGATCGATCCCTTCATCATACCGCCGCCGGGGGCCAGCCTGCGCCGCCAGGACCTGCCGCCGGCCTGGATGCTGAACGGCGCGGTTTACGTGGCCGAGGTCGACTGGCTGCGCCGCGAGCGCACCTTCCTGAAGCCCGGCGAGACCGCGCTCTGGCCCATGCCGCCGGAACGCTCGATCGACATCGACACGCTGGAGGATTTCGAGGCCGCCGAACGCCTGGCGCGCGGCTGAGCGGTCAGGGCAGCAGCTCTTCGCCGACGGTCAGCTTCGCCTCGATCTCGCGCTGCACCCCCTCCAGCGCCCGGGCCCGGGCGCCCGCCGAGGCGTGGCCGATCTGGGGAAAGCGCACCCGCCAGTTCGACTCCCCGAAACGCCGCCAGAACGGCGCGGCCGCGGCCGGGTCGTAACCGGCTCTGGCCGCGAGGTACAGGCCGACCCGGTCGGCCTGCTGTTCCGCCCCGCCCTGGCCGCCTTCCGTCACCCATGCCTCTTCATTGACCTGACGCGCCGCCCCGCCGGTCTCGCTCCAGTGCCGGTGACGCAGCACGTGGTGGGCGAGTTCATGGCCGAGGATCACCGCCAGCTCGTCGTCGCTGGCGGCGAAGCCGGCCAGGGCGGTGCTGATGAACAGCCGGCGGCCGTCGGCGCGGGCGTTCAGCTCGTCTGACGGGTTCAACTGGACGTCGTAGCCGCAGGCCCGTTCCGGCCGCACCGACATCTCCAGCGTCTCCGCGCCGCGATGCACGCGGAAGCGTCCGTCTCCGTCGGCGAGCGCCTCG
>JANJTI010000193.1 GCA_024711185.1 Brevundimonas sp.
AGGGGGACAGCACAAATGAACAGCATCGCCGCCGCCATCGCGAGTCTCCTGCTCGCGAGCCTGCCGGTCCAGGAGGCCGCGCCGCCGGGTGCCGCCTGTCCGGTTCCCCAGCCGCCGGCGGTCGAACGCCCGGCGAAGCCAGAGCGCCCGGCGGTTCCGTCCTGTGTGAACGAGGCGCGCGGCACCCACACGTGCAACAACCGGACCCTGACCGCCTACCAGCAGGCCAGCACAGCCTACCAGCAATCGTTCACCGCCTATGTGGCGCAGGTGAACGCCTACCTCCAGAAGCTGGAGGCCTACACGCGCCAGAGCATCACCTATGCGGAATGCGAGCGCGACATCGTGCTGCCGAGCCCCATTATCAGCGGCTGAACGCCTGATTTCAGACCAGCGCCGCCGCTCCGGGCCCGTCCTTCCACTCGCGGAAGCTGACCTTCAGCGGCGGCTCGCGGTCCGGGCGGGCCAGTTCGACGATCAGCGGCCCGATCTCCGACGGATGCGGGTTCTGCTCCGGATCCTCGCCCGGATAGGCCTGGGCCCGCATCTGCGTCCGCATCCGCCCCGGATCCAGCACGGCCACGCGAATCTTCAGGCTCTCCAGTTCGTCGGCCCAGCAGCGCATCAGGGTCTCTGCCCCCGCCTTGGTGGCGGCGTAGACGCCCCAGAAGGCGCGCGGCGTGGTGGCCACGCTGGTGGTCAGGTGGATCACCCGCCCGGCGTCCGAGGCCCGCAGCAGCGGCTCCAGCGAGCGGATCAGGCGGTAGACGGCGGTGAAGTTGGTGCGCTCCACCTTGGCGAACTGGCGCGGGTCGGCGTGCGAGACCGGCGACAGGCCCTCGGCGCCCAGCGTGGCGGCGGCCTGCACCCAGATGTCGAGCCGGCCGAAGCGCTCGTAGATGGCCCCGCCCAGCCGGTCGATGGCGCCGCCGTCGACGAGGTCGAACGGGATCAGGGTGGCGTGGCGGCCGGTGGCGGCGAAGACGGCGTCGTCCAGCTCCTCCAGCGCGCCCTCGGTGCGGCCGGTGGCGATGACGTGCGCGCCGGCCTGCGCCAGCGCCAGGGCGCTCTCGTAGCCGATGCCGCGCGACGCGCCGACGACGAGGGCGATGCGGTCCTTGAGGGGGAGGTCGGTCATGGCGCGCTGATAGCGCGGCCGAAGGCGGGCCGGAAGGCGAGGGGCTCAGAATCCGGCGGCGGGGCGCCACAGGCTGAAGCTGACCCCCTGATCGTCCTCGACCACGGCGGTTCGGCCCGAACGGCTGTCGGACGGCACCGCCGCCTTGCCGCCCAGCTCCACGACCCGCTCGCACAGGGCGTCGACGTCGTCGACCCGGAAGTACAGGTGTTCGTTGTTCTTCGGCCGTTCCACCTTGACGAAGCCGAACGGCGGCTGGCTGTCGGCCACGTGGGCGTAGGCGGTATGCGACTGGGCCTCGTCGAAGCGCCAGCCGAAGAGCGCGCCGTAGAAGGCGCGCGCCTTGTCGATGTCCTGGGTGTCGATCGTGAAATAGCCGAGCTGGATCATGAGCGCTTAAGCGCTCACCAGCAGCGAAAGTTGCCGGTTCGCTTCCTGCCGCCCGCCTTCCTCGATCTCCCGGTCCAGCAGACGGGTCGGGTACTCGCCGGTGAAGTAGTGGTCGGTGTACTGCGGGTTCGCCGCGTCGCGCGGGCCGGCTTCCAGGGCCCCGTACAGGCCGTCCACCGACAGGAAGCCGAGGGAGTCGACCTCGAGGTAGGCCCGCATCTCCTCCAGCGACTTGTTGGCGGCGATCAGCTGCTCCCGCTCCGGCATGTCGATGCCGTAGAAGTCCGGGTACAGGATCGGCGGCGAGGCCGAGCGCAGGTGGACCTCGACCGCCCCGGCCGCGCGTACGGCGCGGACCAGCTTCACCGAGGTCGTGCCGCGGACGATGGAGTCGTCGATCAGCACTACCCGCTTGCCGGCCAGCACCGCCCTGTTCGGGCTATGCTTCATGCGCACGCCCTTCTGCCGCGCGCCCTGGCTGGGCTGGATGAAGGTGCGACCCAGATAGTGGCTGCGGATGATGCCCATCTCGTAGGAGATGCCGCTCTCCTGGGCGTAGCCCAGCGCCGCCGGCACGCCCGAGTCCGGCACCGGCACGACCACGTCGGCCTCGACCGCATGCTCGCGCGCCAGCTGGCGTCCCATGCGCTTGCGCACCTCGTACACCGACTTGCCGTCGAGGATGCTGTCGGGGCGCGAGAAGTAGACGTATTCGAACAGGCAGGGCCGGGCCGCCTTCTGCGGGAAGGGCTTCTCCGAACGCAGGCCGTCGCGGTCGATGACCACCACCTCGCCGTTCTCGACGTCGCGCACGAACTCGGCGCCGATGGTGTCGAGGGCGCAGGTCTCCGAGGCCAGCACCCAGGCGTCGCCCAGCCGGCCGAGCACCAGCGGCCGGATGCCCAGAGGGTCCCGGGCGCCGATCATCTTGGAGCGGGTCTGGCAGACGAGCGCATAACCGCCCTCGATCCGGCCGATGGCGTCGATGAAGCGGTCGACGATCTTGGCCTTCCGGCTGCGGGCGATCAGGTGGAGGATGACCTCGGAGTCCGAGGTCGACTGGAAGATCGCACCTTCCGAGACAAGTTGGCTGTGCAGGCACTTGAAATTGGTCAGGTTGCCGTTGTGGGCGATGGCGATGCCACCCTGATCCAGATCGGCGAACATCGGCTGAATGTTGCGCAGGAAGCTGCCGCCGGCGGTGGAATAGCGGGTGTGGCCCACGGCCGCGGAGCCCGGCATGCGGGCCGACAGGTCGGCGCCTCC
>JANJTI010000198.1 GCA_024711185.1 Brevundimonas sp.
CCGACAACGGCCGCGGCATCTCCGATCGCGACCACGAGCGCATCTTCGAACTCTTCCGCCGCTCCGGCCGGCAGGATCGACCCGGCGAGGGCCTCGGCCTGGCCTTCGTCCGCAACAGTGTGCGCCGCCTTGGCGGCGAGATCGCCGTGGAGTCCGAGCTTGGCCAGGGCTCGACATTCACCCTGAAATTCCCCAAACGCCTGAACCTCGTCGAGGCCGGAGACTACGCATGAGCGCATCCGTGAAGATCGTGATGGTCGAGGACGATCTCGGTCACGCCAGGCTGATCGAGAAGAACATCCGACGCGCCAACATCGCCAACGAGATCGTGCACTTCGCCGAGGGTGGCGCGGCGCTCGACTTCCTGTTCAGCGAGGAGGTGCGCCAGAACGGGCCGTTGCTCATCCTGCTGGACCTGAACCTGCCCGACATGTCGGGCACCGACATTCTGGCCCGGGTGAAGAACGACGAGCGCCTGCACCGCGCGCCTGTCGTCGTCCTGACCACCACCGACGACAAGCTCGAAATCCAGCGCTGCTACGACCTGGGCTGCAACGTCTACATCACCAAGCCTGTCGACTACGAAAGCTTTGCGGGAGCCATTCGCCAGCTGGGGCTTTTCCTGTCGGTGATGCAGGCGCCGGAGATCGAGTGAAGGCCGCGGGGGAACTCATCCGCCTGCTCTACATCGACGACGATCGCGGCCTGTCGCGGCTTGTCGAGAAGGAGCTGGGGCGTCACGGCTATGTCGTCACCTGCGCGCCCGACGGCGACGCGGGGCTGGACATCCTGACCGCTTCCACTGCGGCATTCGATGTGGTGGCCCTCGATCATTACATGCCCGGCCGCGACGGCCTGGAGGTTCTGCCGGATATCGTCGCCCTGCCGGATCCGCCGCCGGTCGTCTATGTGACGGGGGCCCAGGAGGGGCGCATCGCCGTCGCCGCCCTGCGCGCCGGGGCCGCGGACTATGTGATCAAGGACGTTTCCGAGGACTTCACCGCCCTGCTGCGCAACGCGGTCGAGCACGCGCTGCAGGCCCGTCGTCTGCGCCGCGCCAACGAGGAGGCGCAGGAGCAGATCCGCCTGGCGCGTGATCGCGCCGAGGCCATGCTGCGCGAGGTCAACCACCGGGTCGGCAACTCGCTGCAGCTCGTCTCCAGCTTCATGTCCTTGCAACTGCGCCACCTGACCGACGAGGGCGCCCGGGCCGCCCTGCGCGAATCCCAGGCCCGGATCGAGGCCGTCGCCCATGTCCACCGGCGGCTCTACACCTCGGGCGACATGGCCTCGGTCGCCCTCGACGAGTATCTCGAAGGACTGATCGACGAACTGGCCAAGTCGCTCGGACCCGACGCCGGCTCGCCCCGTATCTTGCTGAGGGCGGAGCCGATGCGGGTGTCGACCGACCAGGCCGTCTCGCTCGGCGTCGTGGTCACCGAACTCGTCACCAACGCCGCCAAATACGCCTACGCGCCCGGGGAGGGCGGCGAGATTCGCGTCATTCTGCAGGCGGACGGAAAGGAACGCGCCCTGCTGACGGTCGAGGACGACGGGCCCGGCATGGGCGACGGCAAACCCAAGGGCACGGGACTGGGCGGCAAGATCGTCTCGGCCATGGCCGCCGGTTTGCGGTCGGCGGTGGAACTCGATCCGGCGCACAAGGGCGTGCGGGCGCGACTCGCTTTCGATCTCTGATGCGGCCACGACTGCAGTTCGGCGCGCCCGAGGCCGGTCTCGACTACCCGGTGCGGCCCACAGCCTTCGGCCTCGTGCTGCACGAGGCGCGGCTGGCCTGCGTGCGGGTCGATCGCGGCGAGCGCAGCTATTTCGACCTGCCGGGCGGCGCGATCGATGGAGACGAGACCGAAGAGCAGGCCCTGATCCGGGAATTTCTCGAAGAGACGGGGATGACCGTTCGAGCGGTCGAGCGGATCGGCGAGGCGGGTCAGTTCTTTCGTCGCTCGGATGGGAAGCCGCTCAACAACGTGGGCGGATTCTGGATCGCCGAACGCGTCGCGTGGGAGCCTGCCGCCAAGGTCGAGGCGGATCATGAACTGGTGTGGCTGGCGCCGGGCGCCGCCATGGAGAGGCTTCGCCACGACGCCCACGCCTGGGCGGTGGCGGCCTTGCTGCGGCGACGTGCCTGACCCTTTCGATGGAACGGGCGGCGCCGGCGGCCCGTTGGTCTTCCGAAGCGTCGTCATTCCGGCGGCGCGCGACAAGGAGGCTGCCATGCCCGATCACGACCGCGTCGAAGGCTCCGCCAAGCAGATGGGCGGCAAGATGAAGGAAGCCGCCGGCGACTTCACCGGCGACCACAAGATGAAGACCGAAGGCAAGGCCGACCAGGTCGAGGGCAAGGTCCAGAACGCCGTCGGCGGCATGAAGGACGCCCTGCGCGACGACAAGCGCCACTGACCCCGGCTCGACGACTGAAGCGCCGCCCGCCGCCCCGGCGGGCGGCATTCGTGCGTTCGTGTCAGTCCCGGTCGCCCCAGCGGATGGTCAGGCCCTCGTCCCGCTGGTCGCGGCGGCTGGCGGGCCGGCATTGCTCTTCCCAGACCACACCGCCGCCAGGCTGGGCGCGAGGGCGGGTTTCGCAAATGCGCTCGTCCAGAACCGCCGATGCACGGCCGCTTCGCGATGGCGCGCCGCACTGCAGGCCGTAACGGTCGCCCTTGGCTTCCTGGCGGCAGGCCTCTGCGGCAGGCCCGGGAGCGAGCCCGACCGGAAGCGCGTCGCCGAGATGCGCGGCGAGCACCGTCCGGACCCGGGCCTGACACAACTCGAGGGACTCGTCAGCACTGCGGATCAGCGGACTGCACTGCGCCCTCTCGTAGCCGAAGGGATCGGTTCGCGCAGACTCCGGGATCGGCGGGGGCGGCAGCGCTTCCACCGCGGCGGCCGCGGGGGGCGGCGGTTCGGACCACACCACCTGGTCGGCGGCGGCCGGGGAGACCTGCTGCAGCAGCAGGGCGATGACGGCGGCGAGCATGGGCGTCTTCCTGTCTCCGCCTGAAGCCTAGCCTATTTGGCGAGCGACCGCATCGCCCGCTCGAGGCCCTCGAGGGTGAGGGGATACATCCGCTCGTCGACCAGGTCCCGGATGAGCCCGACAGAGGGCGAGTAGCCCCAGTAGCGCTCCGGAGCCGGGTTCAGCCACGCGACCCGGTCCCACTGCTGCGTGACCCGCTTCAGCCACACCGCCCCCGCCTCCTCGTTCCAGTGCTCGACCGAACCGCCGGGCATGGTGACCTCGTAGGGGCTCATGGTGGCGTCGCCGACGAAGATCGCCCGCCAGTCGGCCGGGTATTTGTGCAGCAGGTCCCAGGTCGGGATCTTCTCCGTGTGCCGGCGTCGGTTGTCCTTCCAGACTCCCTCGTAGAGGCAGTTGTGGAAGTAGAAGAATTCCAGGTGCCTGAACTCGGTCTTCGCCGCCGAGAACAGCTCCTCGCACATCTTCACATGGGCATCCATCGAGCCGCCGATGTCGAGGAACAGCAGGACCTTGATGGCGTTGCGCCGCTCGGGCCGCATGTGGATGTCCAGCCAGCCCTGCCGCGCGGTGCCGTCGATGGTGGCGTCCATGTCCAGTTCGTCGGGCGCGCCCTGCCGGGCGAACCGCCTCAGCCGGCGCAGCGCCACCTTGATGTTGCGGGTGCCCAGTTCGACCTGGTCGTCGAGGTTGCGGTACTCGCGCTTCTCCCACACCTTGACCGCGCGGCCCTGCCGGCCCGGCCCGCCGATGCGCACCCCCTCGGGATTGTAGCCGCCGTGGCCGAACGGGCTCGTCCCGCCGGTGCCGATCCACTTCGAGCCCTCCTCGTGCCGGCCCTTCTGCTCCTCCAGACGCTGCTTCAGCGTCTCCATCAGCTTCTCGAATCCGCCCAACGCCTCGATCTGCGCCTTCTCCTCGTCGGTCAGATATTTCTCGGTGAGCAGCCGCAGCCAGTCCTCGGGGAGGTCCGCCGTCAGATCGTCGCCCGCCGCCACCGTCTCGACGCCCTCGAACACCTTGCCGAACACCTGGTCGAAGCGGTCGTAGTGTTTCTCGTCCTTGACCAGCACCGCCCGTGACAGGTGGTAGAAGTCGTCGACGCGGCCGCCGGCCACGCCACGGTCCATGGCCTCCATCAGATGGAGCCATTCCTTCATCGACACGGGCACCTTGGCCTCGCGCAGGGCGGTGAAGAAGGGGAGGAGCATGGCTCCTTCTATCACCCGAGCCGCGGCGCGGCATCCCGGTTGAGAGGGCGCGGCGGCGCGGCTAGGGTCCGTCCATGTCGAGGGATACCGCAGGGGCCGCCGAAGCGGCGCGTCGTGGGGACTGGCCGGAGGTGCTGGCGCATCTGTCGTCTGTGGAGACGGCCGCGACCGGCGTGGCGGACGATTTCGCCCTCCTCGCCTCGGCCCACATGCACGCGGGGTCTCCAGAGGCCGCCGAGGCGGCCGCCGATCGCGCCCTCCAGCTTGATGCAGCCAACCTCCGCGCCGCCTTGGTCAAGGCCGATCTGCTGTACGCGCGCGAGGCGCTGAAGGAAGCCAATCTCTTCTATCGCGCGGTCGCGGAGACCCGGGCCGTCCTGGCGGACCTGCCGCACGATCTGGCCGAGGGCGTGGGGCGCGCCCGCGCCCTCCGCGACCGGCTCGCACGCGACATATTCAGCCATGTGCAAGCCGAGCTGGGTCGCGCCGGATATGTCGAGGGACGGTCCAGCTCGCGCTTCACCCATGCGCTGGACCTCGCCACCGGCAAGCGCCAGGCCTACTTCCAGCAACCCCAGGCCTTCTATTTCCCGGAGTTGCCGAACACCCAGTTCTATCCGCGCGAGCAGTTTCCCTGGCTCGACGCCATCGAGGCGGAAACCGAAACCATCACGGCGGAGCTGGAAGCCGTGCTTCGGACCGACGAGACCTTCGCGCCCTACATCCGCTCCATCCCCGGCTTGCCGAACCAGGCGGACTACCCGCTCATCGACAGTACGGACTGGAGCGCCTGCTTCCTCTGGAAGGACGGGCGGGAGACGCCCATCGCCGACCGCTGTCCCCGCACCATGGCCGCGCTGGAGGCGGCGCCGCTGTGCCGGATCGCGGGCCGGTCGCCGCAGATCATGTTCTCGCAACTCAAGGCGGGAGCTCACATCCGGCCCCACTACGGCTTCGTCAACACGCGCCTGATCTGTCACCTGCCGCTGATCGTGCCGCCGGGTTGTCGCTTCCGGGTCGGCAACGAGGTTCGCAGCTGGGAGAAGGGCAAGGCCTGGGTGTTCGACGACACCATCGAGCACGAGGCCATCAACCAGAGCGACAGAACCCGCGTGGTGCTGATCTTCGACATCTGGCGGCCCGAACTGACGGGCGAGGAGCGCGCGCTGGTCCAGACCCTGCTCGAGGCGATGGACGCCTTTTCCCCGTCGCGCACGGACTGGGGCTAGTCGACCAGACCGATCAGCTGGGCGGCATCCGCCGGCGCAGCGCTCTTTATGTCGTTGTCGAAGTAGACGAACACCTCTCGATCCCTGCGCCAGTCGCGGATCGCCTCCGCCCAGGCCCTGAGCGCGGCCTGGCCGTAGCGGCCGTGGTAGCGCCCTCCGGGGCCGTGGCCGCGCAGGTACACGAAGTCCGCCGTCGCCGCCCACGGCGCGGGCGCGTGGTGATGATCCGAGACGCACAGGGCGACGTTTCGTCGGCGCAGCATCTCCAGCACCTCGTCCGCGTACCAGCCCGGATGCCGGAACTCGACGCTGTAGCGATGCCCGGCCGGCAGGGCGTCGAGGAAGCTCTCCAGCCGCTCGTCGTTGCAGTGCAGGTTGGGCGGCAGCTGGAAGAGTATCGGCCCGATCTTCGGTCCCAGTCCGGCTATCCGTTCGAACATGTACGCCAGCGGCCCGGCCGGATCCTTCAGCTTCTTGTTGTGGGTGATGAAGCGCGAGGCCTTCCAGGCGAACAGGAAGCCGTCCGGGGTTTGCTCGCGCCAGCCCGTCACCGCCCTGTCTGTCGGCATCCGGTAGAAGCTGGCGTTGATCTCCAGCGTCCGGAACCGTCCGGAGATATAAGCCAGTCGCCCCGCCGCCTTGACCTCCTCCGGATAGAAGGGTCCGTTCCAGTCCTTGTAGGCCCAGCCCGAGGTGCCTATCCGAACGTCGCGCATGGCGACCGAACCCGGCCGCCCGTCGGCGGTTCCGCCTCAGCCGCGCCGCAGGATGAACTCGTCGTCCATCCACCGGCCGACCGGATACTGGTACTCGCCCACCTTCTCGAAGCCCCAGGCCGCATACAGCTTCTGCGCCTTCAGGTTGCCGCTCCACACCCCGATCCACAGCGGACCGTCGGTGTGCGCCTCCATCCATGCGAGGGCCGTCTCCAGCAGCCGCGTTCCCAGCCCCGTACCCTGGGCGGGATTCGACACGTACAGCCGCCGCAGCTCCGCAAGGCGGGCCCGGGCGTCGGGGTGGGGGAGGGTGTTGGGGCCGGTGTTGGCGAAGGCCAGCAGCCGCCCGTCCTTCTCGGCCACCCACCACGCGGCGCCGGGTTCCCGCAGCTTCGTGCGAATGGTCTCCGCGCTGAAGCTGGCGTCCAGAAAGGCCGCCAGGTCCTCGGCCGGGTAGGGGATGCCGAAGCCGGTCACAAAGGTGTCGATGAAGGTCTGCCGGCCCAGTTCGCCCAGGGCGGCGGCGTCGGCGTCTTCGGCGGGGCGGATCACGGCGTCGGTCATCTGCGGCGCCTAGCGCCTCGATCCGGGCGCGACAAGACCGTCGCGTCGGCCTAGTCTCGCCCGCGTGAGCCGGTCCGTTCCCCCGTCCCCGCCGACCGCCCGCGCCGACGAGGTTGTCACCTCGCCCGCAGGCGGCTACCACCTGACCGGGTCCGGTCGTCCGGCGGCCGACCGCATCCAGGTCTTGGGGGAGGACGAAGGGTCGGATCGCATGGGACTTTCCGACCTGTCGCGCATGTCAGCTCCCGCCCGAGATTCTTCCGCCGCGACCCCGGTCCCGGCCCCGGCGCCCGGTTCCACGGCCCTCGTTGCGGTACGCCCCGGCGCCATCATCCTCGCCCGTCACGGCGAGCCGGCCCTGTCGCGCAAATGCCTGCTGACGTCCGACCAGTACCGCGACTGGTGGGCCCGTTACGAGGTGGGCGGCCTGCGCGCCGGCCAGACGCCCCCGCCCGAGCTGGTCGCCACGGCCGAGGGCGCCGGCGCCATCTACGCCTCCACCCGCCAGCGCGCCCAGGAGACCGCGGCCGCCGTCGCCGCCGGCAAGGAGGTGATGTCGGACGCCCTGTTCATCGAGGCGCCGTTGCCGCCGCCGCACTTCCCCTCCTGGTTCAAGCTGCCCCCGAAATACTGGGGGGCCGTGGCCCGCATCTGGTGGCACGCCTTCAACCACCACGAGGGGCAGGAGACCCGCGCCCAGGCCGAGATCCGCGCCGAGCAGGCGGCGCAGGCGCTGATCGCCCGCGCCGAGGCGGGGCAGGACGTGCTGGTTCTCGCC
>JANJTI010000356.1 GCA_024711185.1 Brevundimonas sp.
CAGCGGGACCCCGCTCGCGCGGTCGAGATCGACGATCACGGTGACGGAGTTGAGCACGTGGCGGACCCCCGACCGCATGCGGCTGACGTTTCGCACCGCCGTTTCTGAAGCGTAGCCGCCGCGAGCGACTGCGTCCGCCCCTGGCGCGACACCGCCACGGTAGCGGGCCGCCAGCTGGTCGCTGTCGTCGAACACCGGCGCCGAGGTGTGCCACCAGCGCACAGGCTGCTCGGAGGTGCGGAAACGATCCAGCGCGGCCAGGCCCAGATTGCTGTTGCCCACCTGCGGGCGGAACCGCTCGCGCTCGCGCGCCACGACCGCCTCGGCCATGGCGCGGCCGTCGTCCGTCGCGATGATCACCACATTGGGCGTGCAACGCCGTCCGGCGACGCCAACCTCGAGGCCCGCGGCGACCTCGGCGATGCGGTCGAGGATCGCTTCGGCCAGCGACCGGCGCAGGCCGACGACGCTGGCGCAAACGGGATGCGCCCAGCGGGCGAGACGCGCGCCCCGCGGGGCGGCGGCGACTGTCTCGACAAACGTCCGGGCCGCCTCGCGGGGGCCGACGCGCTCGACGACCACTTCGTCCAGCGTCGTCGGATCGCCGGCGGAGAAAGGTGGGGGCGGAGGCTGTTGCGGCGGGCCGGCAGAAGGGTCCTGCGTCACAAGCCCGAGGGCGACGGCGAGAGAGACGATCATGCGAGCTCCGCAGGGCGCGTCGGTTGGCTGCAGCAGGAGAACAGCGCAATCTGGACCTGTCGAGTCGCAAGTCGTCGGCCTTCGCCGATCCTGCGCGCGCGATTCCCTGCGGACATTGCCCTGGAGAGACGCCATGACCCGGATGAAGACCCATCCCGAACGGCATCGAGTGGCGCGTATCGGCTGGCTGCGGGCGGCGGTGCTCGGGGCCAACGACGGGCTGGTGTCGACCGCCAGTCTCGTCGCCGGAGTGGCGGCCGCGGACGGCTCCCGGACCGCGGTCCTTATCGCCGGGGTGGCCGGACTGGTCGCCGGGGCCATGTCCATGGCTGCGGGGGAGTACGTCTCGGTCAGCTCCCAGTCCGACACCGAGAAGGCCGACCTGGCGCGGGAGACGGCGGAGCTGGCCACGGATCGGGAGGCGGAGATCGAGGAACTGGCCGGGATCTACGCCGGGCGCGGCCTCGAGCCGGAGCTGGCCCGCAAGGTCGCCCTGCAACTGATGGAGAAGGACGCGCTCGGCGCGCACGCCCGCGACGAACTGGGCATCTCGGAAATCTCCACCGCCCGTCCCGTCCAGGCGGCCCTGACCTCGGCCGCGACCTTCGCCGCCGGGGCGGCCTTGCCGCTGCTGGTCGCCGCGATCGCGCCGGAGGCGGCGTTGCTGGGCTGGGTCGTCGGAAGCACGCTTGTCGGGTTGGCGGCGCGCGGCGTGCTGGGGGCGCAGGCGGGCGGCGCGCCGCTGCTCCGCTCGGCCGGTCGGGTGCTGTTCTGGGGCGCGCTGGCCATGGCTGTCACCGCCGCCATCGGAAGGCTGTTCGGCGCCGTGGTCGGCTGAGCCATTGCGCTGGATCAAGGACGCCGGACTGCCACGAGCGCAAGCTTGGCTGCATTCCCAGGAGCCGCGTCATGAGCTTCCCCGCCGCCTCCCTGCCGCCGCGCGCGTACAGTCGCCTGTCCGTCGGACTGCACTGGCTGATGCTGGCCCTTCTGGTCGCCGTCTACGCCACCATCCTGCTGCGCGAGGGCTATCCGCGCGGCAGCGAGATGCGCGAGGCGCTGAAGGCCTGGCATTTCAGCCTCGGCCTGACGGTGTTCGGCCTCGTCTGGGTCCGGGTGCTGGCCCGCCGGTTCGGCGGGGGACGCCGCGCCGGCCGCAGCCTCGCCGACCGGGGCGGGGCGATCGTGCATCTGGCGCTCTACGCCTTCATGATCGCCATGCCCCTCCTCGGCTGGCTGACGCTGAGCGCCGAGGGCGATCCCGTGCGGCTGTTAGGGCTGTCGCTGCCTCCGCTGACCGGCCCGAACGAGGGTCTGGCCGAGCGGACCGAGGAGATCCACGAGACCCTGGCGACGGTCGGCTACTGGCTGATCGGCCTGCACGCCGTCGCCGCGCTGGCGCACCATTATGTGCTGCGTGACGGGACGCTGCGGCGGATGACGGCTTGGTGATCAGGCGGCCGCGTTCCGCCACTGCCTGAGCGCCTCCAGCGCCCGCACGCTCATCAGCCGCTTCTTCGCCCGGCCGCGGTCCTTGGGCGGAATCTTGCGGCCCTCCGCGTCGACGCGGGGCGCCTCGAGCGGCGGCAGCAGGCCGTAGTTGATGTTCATCGGCTGGAACTTCGAGCCCTCGAGATGGCCGCCGGTGATGTGTTCGACCAGCGCCCCGATCGCCGTCTCGGGCGGGGGCGGGGCGAGGTCGCGGCCCAGCGCCTGGGCGGCGGCGAGGCGGCCGGTGAGCAGGCCCATGGCGGCGGATTCAACGTAACCCTCGACGCCGGTCACCTGCCCGGCGAAGCGCAGTCGCGGCAGGGCCTTCAGCCGCAGCTGGCGGTCGAGCAGCTTCGGCGAGTTGAGGAAGGTGTTGCGGTGCAAGCCGCCGAGGCGGGCGAACTGGGCGTTCTGCAGGCCGGGAATCATGCGGAAGATCTCGGTCTGGGCGCCGTATTTCAGCTTGGTCTGGAAGCCGACCATGTTGAACAGGGTGCCGAGCGCATTGTCCTGGCGCAGCTGGACGATGGCGTGGGCCTTGACCGTCGGGTCGCGCGGATTGGTCAGGCCGACCGGCTTCATCGGTCCATGGCGCAGGGTCTCCCGGCCGCGCTCGGCCATCACCTCGATCGGCAGGCAGCCGTCGAAATAGGGGACGTCCTCCCACTCCTTGAACTCGGCCTTGGGCCCGGCCAGCAGGGCGTCGATGAAGGCGTCGTACTGCTCCCGGTTCATCGGGCAGTTGACGTAGGCGGCGGCGTCTCCGCCCGGGCCGGCCTTGTCGTACCGCGACTGGCGCCAGGCGATGTCGAAGTCGATCGAGTCGGCGTGGACGATGGGGGCGATGGCGTCGAAGAAGCTCAGGCTCTCCTCGCCCGTCGCCTTCAGGATGGCGTCGGCCAGCGCCGGCGAGGTCAGCGGCCCGGTGGCGACGATGACGTTGTCCCAGTCCTCCGGCGGGAGGCCGGCGATCTCCTCGCGGACGATGGTGACGAGGGGGTGGGCTTCGAGCCTGGCCGTCACCGCCTGCGAGAACCCCTCGCGGTCCACCGCCAGCGCGCCGCCGGCCGGGACCTGGTGGGCGTCTCCGCAGGCCATGATGATGGAATCCAGCGCGCGCATCTCGGCGTGCAGCAGGCCGACGGCGTTGTACTCCCAGTCGTCGGAGCGGAAGGAGTTGGAGCAGACCAGCTCGGCGAGTCCATCGGTGTGGTGGGCGTCGGTCTTCACCCCGGGCACGCCGCGCATCTCGTGCAGGACGACGGGGACGCCGGCGTTGGCGATCTGCCACGCCGCTTCGGAACCGGCGAGGCCGCCGCCGACGACATGGACGGGAGAGGGGGAGGAGGTCATGGCGCGCCTTCTAGCCGCGACGGGCCCCGGCGTCAGCCCGCCCTGACGGAAAGGGCTGGCGGATCGACGTTCAATGGCTAAGGTTCCGTCGGGCGGGACTGCGCGATGAAGACATTCTCGATTTCGGACGCGGCCGGCGAGGCGTTCCGGACCGGCTTCGGCCGACCGCTGGCCACCGTGGCGTGGGGGCTGGTCCTGCTGCTGCCGGCCCTGATCGTCGTAGGGGCCGCCGTCCCGATGGCGGTGGAGATGTCGGCGGCGGGTGTGTTCGAGGGGGGCGCGGATCCCGCGACGGTCGAGAGGGAGTTCAGTTCGGTCTGGCGGTTCCAGGTCTGGTCCCAACTGGCGAACCTCCTGCAACTGGTGTCGGTCCTCTTCGTGACCACCGCGATCGGTCGGGCGGTGCTGGGCGGCTGGCGGCGCGACGGGGCGATGTTCCTCCGCGTCGGGATGGACGAGGTGCACGTCGCGGTCGTCGGCATCGCTGTCACGGTCGGGGCGATCATCGCCCTGATGATCGTGGCGCTGCTGGCTGTCGGGGTCGGCTTCGCCCTGTGGGGCGTGGCCGAGCCGTGGCGGACGCTGACCTATGTGGCGATGGGGCTGGGGATCGTCGTCGGCTTTCTGCTGCTCTGGGGCCGCCTGGCGCTGATGGCGCCGGCCAGCCTGCGCTACCGCACCTTCGGCTTCGAGCAGGGGTGGAAGCTGGGGCGAGGGCACACCTGGCGATTGTTCGGCCTGCTTCTGCTGATGATCCTCACCGCCCTCGGGCTGGCCGTCGCCCTGGTCGCGCTCGTGGTCCTCG
>JANJTI010000363.1 GCA_024711185.1 Brevundimonas sp.
GCTAGCGCAGGGCGCTGTCAAGGTCGCCCCACTGTTCGAGGATGGCCGGCTCCTTCTGGGGCAGGCCGCCGCGCATGGGGAAGGGCGTCTCCGGCAGGAAGACGGTGTCGCGGTACTCGCGGCCAGTGGGGGAATTGTCGCCGGCGTCAGCCATGAAGTCTCGTTTCGTCGTCTGGGTTCGTTCCGCCTGGATTTTTCGCTCCGCTATCGCTCGCCGCACGGCGGCTCGCTGCTTGAGCGGGGCCCGGCGAGCGCGGGGCTGCGAGCCCTGCGGCGCTACGCCGGGCGGCTAATCGAAATCGGGCGAAACAGGCGGACGTCCATGGTGGCGTCGGTCTAGCAGAGGCGGGACCGGGCGCGCCACCGGAAAGCGCCGCCTTGTCAGCGGTGAAGCGGGGTCGGATAGTCGTCGGCGGGAGGATTCTCGCATGCGCCGTTACCCCCTGATCGCCGCCCTCTGCGCCGCCATGGCGGCCTGTTCTTCTCCGGAGGGCGATATCGGCGAGCCCTCCGATGCGCCGGCCGCCCTGCCGCCCGGCCGGGAGGCCATCTACGAGGCGGCGCGGGTCGGGCCGGAAGAATTCGTGCGCGCCGTCTATGCGGCCCACGCCGCCGGCGCGATGGGCGAGCCGCCGAAGCCGGGGCAGGAGCCGATCTACGGCCGCATGCTGAACGCCATGGTCGGCGAGGACGTCCGCCGCGCCGGCGGCGAGGTCCCGACGCTGAATTGGGATCCGATCTGCGACTGTCAGGACGGGGAGGGCTTCCGGCTGGAGTCGGTGATCGTGCGCGAGGTCTCGCCGACCGAGGCGGAGGCGGATGTGGTCTTCGTCAACAGCGGAGAGACGCACCGGCAGACGCTGAAGCTGGTCAAGGAGGGACCGATGTGGCGCATCTCGGACTTCCTCGTTCCAGGACGGCCGCCGCTCACCGAGACGCTGATGGCGGCGATCAGCTGAGGACAGCGCGGGCATCGGCGGCGTCGCGGTCGATCCGGGCCTTGAGGGCCTCGAGACTGTCGAAGTGCATCTCTGGCCGGAGAAAGGCGACCAGCTCCGTCTCGATGGTCTGGCCGTAAAGCTCGCCGGCGAAATCGAACAGCCAGACCTCGAGCAGGGGCTCCTCGGTGCGGAACATCGGTCGCACGCCGAGGCTGGCGACGCCGTCGAACACGCGGCCGTCCGGCAGTCGGACGCGGACGGCGTAGATGCCGAAGGCGGGGCGCATGTAGTCGCCGAGCGGCACGTTGGCGGTGGGCACGCCGATGGTGCGGCCGCGCTTGTCGCCGTGGATGACCTCGCCCTCGATGGCGAAGGGGCGGCCGAGGATGGCCGTCGCCCGGGCCATGTCGCCGGCGTGCAGGGCCTCGCGCACCGCGGAGGAGGACAGTTTGAGGCCGTCGGCGTCGTCGACCCGGTCGGCGACCGAGACGGTGAAGCCGAGCTTCTCGCCGTAGCGCCGCAGGGCCTCGGGTGAGCCGGTGCGGCCCTTGCCGAAGGTGAAGTCGAACCCGACCGCCGCGTGGCGAACGCCGAGGCCGTCCGCGAGAACGGCCCGGGCGAAGGTCTCGGCGGACATGGCGGCCATCTCGCCGTCGAAGGGGAGGAGGTAGAGGCGCTCGACGCCGAGCGGGGCCAGCGACCGGGCCATCTGACCCGGAGTCATGAGGCGGAAGGGGGCGGCGGCGGGCTGGAACCAGCGGCGGGGATGCGGGTCGAAGCTGACTACGGCGAGCGGCGCCTGCAGCCGACGGGCGGCGCCGGCGGCCTCGGCGATGACGGCCTGGTGGCCGCGGTGGACGCCGTCGAAGGCGCCGATGGCGACGGCGGCGCCCTTCAGCTCCGGCGGCAGGTTGCGCCAGTCGCGGACGAGCTCGACCACGGCCGCCGTCTCAGCGGGCGGAAGGCTTGCGGCGGCGCGGCACGCGGACCACGGCGACGCCGTCCATGATCAGCTTGCCGTCGACGAAGCCCTCGCAGTTGAGGCGGACGCGGGCCGCTTCCTGCTCGACCTCCATGACGGTGATGCGGATGACGACCGTGTCGTCGACGCGCACGGGCAGGTGAAATTTCAGCGTCTGCGAAACGTAGATCGAGCCGGCCCCGGGCAGGATGGTGCCGACCACGGCCGAGCCGAAGGAGGCCGAGAGCAGGCCGTGGGCGATGCGGCCGCGGTAGGCGGTCTTCGCGGCGAAGGCCTCATCGAGGTGCACCGGGTTGAAGTCGTCCGAGGCCTCGGCGAAGCGGCGGATGCGCTCCTCGGTCGCCTGGATGATCTTCTCGGCGGCCATGCCGGGGCGGAGCTCCTCGAGGATGTACCCGCCCGAGGGATGTTGCTGGACCAGTTCGACCATGGACGGGCCTTACCGTGATTTGCCCCGCCTCACCACGCCAGATCGAGCGTGGCGTAGCGGGCGTAGGTGGTCTCGGCCTTCAGCAGGTCGCCGGCGCGGGCCGGATCGAGCGTTCCATCGGCTCCGCGGGCGGCGTCGCCATGGATGCCCTGGGCTACGACCAGGCAGTCCAGCCCCTGGGCGTTGGCGCCGCGCACGTCGGTGACCACGCCGTCGCCTATGCAGAGCACGCGTGAGCGATCGACGGGGCGGGCCAGCAGGCGGGCGGCCTCGTGCAGGGCGAGGTCGTAGATCGGCCCGAAAGGCTTGCCGGCCATGACCACCCGGCCGCCCAGCTCGGCATACAGGTCGGCCAGGGCTCCGCCGCAGTAGATCAGCCTGTCGCCGCGCTGGACCACGCGGTCGGGGTTGGCGCAGATCAGCTCGAGATCGCGGGCGGCGCCGGCGGCGAGGCGTTCGCGGTAGTTCTCGGGGGTTTCGGTCTCGTCGTCGACAGGACCGGTGACCGAGATAAAGGCGGCGTCGGCGGCCCCGCTCGCGCTCTGCAGACCGAGCCCTTCGTAGAGCGGCCAGTCGCGCTCGGGCCCGATCACCCAGGCGGGACCGGGGGCGCGGCGGGCCAGTTCGGCGCGAGTGGCGTCGCCGGAGGTGACGAAGGCCCGCCAGCTGTCGCGCGGCACCTTCAGCCGGTCCAGCTGGGCGACCACGTCGGAGGAGGGGCGCGGCGAATTGGAGATCAACACGACATGGCCGTGGTCGCGGTTGAAGCGGGCGAGGGCCTCGCAGGCGGCCGGCCAGCTCTCGCGGCCGTTGTGGATCACCCCCCAGACGTCGCAGAGCAGGATGTCGTAGTCGCCGGCGATCGCGCCGAGCCCGGGCAGCGGATGGGGGAGGGTCATCCGCGGGGCATAGCCGGTTCCGGGGAGGGGGTGAAGGCGGGGGGATCGCCTTCGGGGGCCGGGTCGCGCTCGACCCACGTCTCCTCGGCCATGAGGGCCTGTTCGAGCAACAGCAGCGGCTCGGACACCACGAACTCCTCGATGTCGGGAGACAGGCCGTCGTCCAGGAACCGGAGGTAGAGCTCTTCACGCGCCGAGGCGGGCTCCAGGCGCCCCGCGGCGATACCCTCGAGGCGGTGCAACTGAAGAGCGCGGATCCGCTGGCGGCGGTTGAGGCGGGGCGGGCGCGGACGGGGCATGGGACGATCTCCTCGCCCCCCTCCCCGGACCGGGGCGGGAGACCTGACGCATGACTCTTCGCCGCTTCCGGAGAAGCGGTGAGGCGGGAAGGGAGCGGGGCGCCGGGCCTTCGCCCGGTCGGTGCAGTTGAAGTGACCGTATTCGG
>JANJTI010000373.1 GCA_024711185.1 Brevundimonas sp.
GTTGACGAGGAAGTTGATGTCGCTGACCGCGCCAAGCACGGTCGGCGTGATGGCGCCGGTGGGGCTGGGCGAGGCGCCCGCCGCGGGAATGGCCTGGAAGATGTTGTTGGCGCCGCCCAGGATGCTGACCAGGTCGTTGGCGCCGAACGTTCCGCCTCCGGCGACATAGGCCGCCAGCTGGTTGCGCATGCCCGGCGGCATGGCGGCGGCGTCCGTGCGCGCGCCGCCGAAGGCGTAGTTGATGCTGCCCGTCACCGGGGCGCCGGCGGCGTAGCGGCCGGCGTTGAAGCCGAGCAGTTCGGTGAACACCGGCCCGTTGGAGAACCGGCCCTGGTAGTAGGGCGGAGAGAGGGGCTGGGTCCCGCCGGTCACGGCGTAGAGGTTGCCGTTGTCGCTCAGGCTGTCGCCGAACACGACGAGGCGGTTGTAGGTCTGGGCGTTCGCGGCCGAGGCGACCGCGCCCATCGCGGCGACGGCCAGCGCGGCGGCGGCCGCGTTGCGCAGGAAACGAGACATGAAGAAACCTCCCTCGGCCGATGCTTCGCGGCCGTTGGGCGCAGTCTGCGCCGGTTCGCGTTCCACGCAAGATGCCGTGGGGGAAGCTTTTCAGTACAAGGTGCGGAAGCGAAGCGTTCCGGCCACACCCCGGAGGGCCCGCAGCGCCGCCCGGTCGTAGTCGCGGTCGACGTCGACAATCACATAACCGGTGCGTTCGTCGGTCTTCAGATGCTGACCGAGGATGTTCAGCCCCGCCTCGGCGATCGCGCGGTTCAGTTCGGCCAGCACGCCCGGCTGGTTGTGGTGGATGTGCAGCAACCGGTGCGCGCCCGAGACCTCGGTCAGCTGCACGTTCGGCAGGTTGACGCAGAAGCTCGTGTCCCCGCGGTTCAGGAAAGCCAGCAGCCGCTCGGCCGCGAACTCGCCGATCGCCTCCTGCGCCTCCTCGGTCGAGCCGCCGATGTGGGGCGTGAGGATGACGTTGCGCAGGCCCCGCAGCGGGCTGTCGAACGGATCGGCGTTGGTCGCGGGCTCCTCCGGGAAGACATCCAGCGCCGCTCCGCCGAGCCGGCCGGACCGCACCGCCGCGGCCAGCGCCTCTACGTCGACCACATGGCCCCGCGACAGGTTGAGCAGCAGGGCGCCGGGCTTCATGCGCGCCAGCTCGGCGGGGCCGAGGAGGGTCGAATTCTCGCGGCGGCCGTCCACGTGCAGGCTGACCACGTCGGCCTCCTCCAGCAGCGCCTCGAGCGACGGGACGCGGCGCGCGTTGCCCAGCGCCAGCCGCTCGGTGAGGTCGTGGAAGATGACCCGCATGCCCAAGGCCTCGGCGAGCACCGAGAGCTGCGACCCGATGGCTCCGTAGCCGACGATGCCGAGCGTCTTGCCGCGCAGTTCGCGAGCGCCCGAGGCCGACTTGTTCCACACGCCGCGGTGCATGGCGGCGGACTTGTCGGCCACGTCGCGCAGCAGGGCGATGGTCAGGCCGACCGCCAGCTCGACCACTGAACGGGTGTTGGAATAGGGCGCGTTGAACACGGCCACGCCCCGGGCGGCGGCGGCGTCGAGGTCGATCTGGTTGGTGCCGATGCAGAAGGCGGCGACAGCCAGCAGCCGGTCCGCGGCGGCCAGCACGCGCGCGCTGACCTGGGTCTTCGACCGGACTCCCAGCACGTGAACGCCGGCCATGCGGGCGATCAGCTCGTCCTCCCCCAGGGCGCCCGTGGCGGTCTCGACGACATAGCCCTCCGCCTCCAGCCGGGCGACCGCCGCCGGATGGATGTTCTCCAGCAGCAGGATGCGCATCCGGCTGCGGGGATAGGACCAGCGGCCCGCGAGGCCTTCGGCGTGCAGGAGTTCGTCGAGCGACGCGACCTCGGCGTCGGCGGCCGCGACCACCGGGGGGCGGCGGACGATCTCGGTGAAGGCGTAGAAGCGGTCGGCGGCGCCCGCCAGGCGAACCTCGGCGTCGGTCCAGCCGTCGCCGACCATGACCACCGGCCGGGGCAGGCCCAGCGCTTCGAGCGCGCGGGCCTTGCCGCCGGCCCCAGCCAGGGGATTGGCGGGATCGACCCCCGCGACCCGGCCGTCGGCGGCGTAGACGAGGTCATTGGCCAGAACCCGTTCGGCCGCGATCCCGAGCTGACGCGCCACCGGAGCCACGATCTCGCGGAACCCGCCGGAGACGATCACGACCCGCTCGGCGTGATCGCGGAAGAAGGCGAGGTTGCGCCGGACCGACGGGGCCAGATCGTTGACGGCGCGGGCGGCCAGCGCCTCGACATGGCTGCGGTGCAGGGGCAGCAGGGCCAGCCGGCGGCGAAGGGCCTCGCCGAAGTCGATCTCGCCGGCCATGGCCGCGTCGGTCAGTCGATGCACCTCGGCGAGGACTGCCGCGGCGTCGGCGACGCCCTCGAGGGCGAGGTCGGCCAGCGCCTCGAGGCTCTCGAGGCCGACGAGGGTGGAATCGAAGTCAAAGACGAAGGTCGCCGCATCAGCCATGGGCCGACCTTGGCCGACCTTCGCAGGCGCAGCAATGGCCGCGATGGCTCAGTGGCGCGTGAGACCGCGCAGCCTGCTGTCGGGCCGGCGGGCGTCGAGCGCGGCCGCGCCGACGGCGGCGGCGATCGTCGCGAGAGCCAGCAGGGCTCCGCCCTCCCGGGCATGGGTGCGGGCGTAGTCGCCGGCGTCGCGCGCGTACAGCCGCGCCTTGCGGCCGTGCCTGCGCACCGCCTTGCGCGAGGCGTGGCGGGCGTCGTGGAGGACGCGTTCCGACCGGTGCCGCGCCTCCTCGCCGAACTCGCCGGCGCGCTCGCCGGCCTCGTGCAGCCCGTGACGCATGGTTTCGGCGAGATCCTCGATGCGATCGCGCAGCGCCGCCGTGTCGACCCATCCACGCGGGTTCATGCGGCCGCGCAGCGCCTCCAGCCGGGTCGGGCCGGTGCGCTGGTTCAGCAGCAGGGTGGCGAGGCCGACGCCGGCCAGCACGGCCACCACGCCGGCCGCGACGCCGGGATGCTTGCGCACTTCCGCAAGGGCGGAGAACTGTCTCACCATCGGATAATAAACCTCCTCGTCGAGGCCGTCCTCGGTCGGATCGTACAACCCGTCGCCGTCCGGCTCCCAGGCGGAACCCCGGTCCCGCATCAGGCTAGGAGCGAACCGGGCGAAAAGTGGTTCCGCCACGCCGGGCAGGGCGGCGTAGAAGCTGGCGATCAGGCGGCCGCCGCCCCCGACGGTGATCTCGCGGATCGGATGGCTCGCGCAGTACAGGATGGTGTCGGCGACCACGTGGGTGGCGTAGACCGGCTGCGGGTTCTGCATCGCCTGGCCGGTCAGGTTACGGGCGTGTCGGTTATAGGGCGTGTCGATGGCCGCGGGCTTGACCAGGCTGACGGTGATCGGGGCCTGTTCGCGCATCAGCTCCATGCGAAGCGCGTTGGTGAAGCCCTTCACGGCGTGCTTGGAGGCGGAATAGACCCCCTGCACGGGAATCGGCGCGTCCGACAGGATCGAGCCGACGTTGATGATGGCCCCGCCGTCCGGGCGTTCGCGCAGGTGCTCGGCGGCCACGAGCGAGCCGTTGACGACGCCCCAGTAGTTGGTCTCGAACAGACGCCGCTGGTCCTCCAGCGTAGTCTCTCGGATGGCGCCGAAGATCGAGACCCCGGCGTTG
>JANJTI010000015.1 GCA_024711185.1 Brevundimonas sp.
GCTGGCCGGGCGCGGCGCCGACAACCTGTTCTCCACCCATCCGAACACCGGCAACCGGGTGCGGGCGCTGACCGAACTGGCGATGAAGATGGGCGGCGGCGCCCGTCCCGCGCCTCCTCCGGGCGCGCCCGCCCCGGTCTCCCCTGCCTTCGCGACGACCTCGGTCCCGACCGCCGGCCACCGCCGGGGACCCTGGGGCTAGCCGGCGGTCGAGAGGGCGGCGAGGACGGCCTTGCCGTAACGGTCCAGCTTCGTCTGCCCGACGCCCGGAACGTGGCCGAGGGCGTCCAGCGTCCCCGGTTCGGCTGTGGCGATCTCCAGCAGGGTGCGATCCTGGAAGATCACGTAGGGCGGCACCCGCTGCTCGGCGGCGCGATCCCGCCGCCAGGCGCGCAGAACCTCGAACCGCGCCCGCACGTCGGCGTCCATCGTCTCGAGCGCCGCATTCCGCCCCGTCCGCTGGCGGGGCGTCGCGCCCCGGGCAGGCGTGAGGCGCACCTCCACGGTCCGCTCCCCGCGATAGACGGCGCGCACGGCGGACGGGTCGCCCAGTCTCACCAGCGGCTTGCCCTCGTTCGGGTCTTCGACCAGCAGCCCTTCGAACATCAGATGGTCGAGCACGTCGCGCCAGGTGTGCAGCGGCGCGTCGGCGCCGATGCCCCAGGTCGACAGCGCCGTCTCCCACGGCTGGACGTCCTTGGTCTTGCCGAGCAGGTGGTCGATCACCCGGCCCCGCCCGAAACGCTCGCCCAGCCGCTGCACCGCCGCCAGCGCCTTCTGGGCGTGGACGGTGGCGTCGAACATCGCCGGCGGGTCCTGGCAGATGTCGCAGACGCCGCAGGGCTGCGCCTCGGCCTCGCCGAAGTAGCGACGCACCGCCTGCGGCCGGCACACGGCCCCGTCCAGCATGGCGAACAGCTGGCGCACCTTGCGCACCTGCGCCGCCTTCACCTCCTCGGCCATCGGCCGCCCCTCGAGCCGGCGCAGGCTCCAGGCGATGTCGGACGGCCCGTAGAGGGTGACGCCCTCGGCCGGCTCGCCGTCCCGACCGGCGCGGCCGATCTCCTGCCAGTAGGCTTCCAGCGAGCCCGGCGGATCGGCGTGGATGACGAAGCGGACGTCGGCCTTGTCCACCCCCATGCCGAAGGCGATCGTCGCCACCATCACCGCCCCGTCCTCGGCGAGAAAGCGCTCCAGCCGGCGGTCGCGCTCGCGGGCGTCCATGCCGGCGTGGTAGGCGATGGCGTTGGTCCCGGCCTCCTGCAGCGCCTGCGCCACCCGTTCGCAGCCCTCCCGGCTGCCGCAATAGACCACGCCCGACTTGCCGCGCCGCTCGCGCACCAGGGCGATCACCGCCGCGTCGGTCTTCGCCCGGGATCCGCTCTCCTTGCGCACGGCCGTCAGCTGCAGATTCGGTCGGGCGAAGCTGTCGACCAGCACCTTCGCCCCCTCCAGACGCAGCGAGCGGACGATGTCCTCGCGCGTGCGGGCGTCGGCGGTGGCGGTGACGGCGATGCGCGGCACGCCGGGGAAGACCTCGGCCAGCCGCCCGAGGGTGCGGTAGTCCGGGCGGAAGTCGTGGCCCCACTGGCTGACGCAGTGCGCCTCGTCGATGGCGATGAGGGCGAGCGGCAGTTCGGCCAGCCGTTCCAGCATGGCCCCGGACGCCAGCCCTTCGGGAGAGACGTAGAGCAGGTCCAGTTCGCCGGCCCGCGCCGCGCGCCAGATCGCCGAGCGGTCGTCGAGGGAGACGCCGGAGTCGAGCCGCGCCGCGCGCACGCCCTGCTGCTTCAGCGCCTCGACCTGGTCGGTCATCAGGGCGATCAGCGGCGAGATCACCAGGCCCAGCCCGGGCCGCAGCATGGCCGGAACCTGGTAGCAGACCGACTTGCCCCCGCCGGTGGGCAGCACCGCCAGCACGTCGCGGCCCGCAAGAACCTCTTCCACCACCCCGGCCTGCAGGCCGCGGAAGTCGGGGTGACCCCAGACCCGCTCCAGCGCCGCCCTCGCGTCGGCCAGGGAGGGCGCGGGCGGGGCGAGGGTCGAGTCGGCGAGCATGCCGGCCTTGTGCCTCATTTGTTCCCGGGTGTCAGCCGCTGGCCGGTTGTCCCGCTCCGCGCCGGGCACTAGGAACGGGCCAGAACCCCCGGATACGCCGCATGCCCGACCTGACCGACAAGCAGACCTTCTCCGACGACGACGCGCGTGATTTTCACCGCGCGCCCACGCCGGGAAAGATCTCCATGGCCCCGACCAAGCCGATGGCGACCCAGCGCGACCTGTCGCTGGCCTATTCGCCGGGCGTGGCCGTGCCGGTGCTCGACATCGCCGCCGATGCGGACAAGGCCTACGACTTCACCTCCAAGGGCAACTTGGTGGCCGTGATCTCCAACGGCACCGCCATCCTCGGCCTCGGCAACCTCGGCCACATGGCGTCCAAGCCGGTGATGGAAGGCAAGTCGGTGCTGTTCAAGCGCTTCGCCGACGTCGACAGCTTCGACGTCGAGGTGAAGACCACCGATCCGGCCGAGTTCATCACCGTGGTGAAGAACATCGGCGACACCTGGGGCGGCATCAATCTGGAGGACATCAAGTCCCCCGAATGCTTCGTGATCGAGAGCCAGCTCCAGGACCTGCTCGACATCCCGGTGTTCCACGACGACCAGCACGGCACCGCGATCATCTCCACCGCCGGCCTGATCAACGCCTGCGAGATCGCCGGCAAGAGGCTCGAGGACATCAAGGTCGTGCTGAGCGGCGCGGGCGCCGCCGGCCTGTCGTCGATCGGCCTGATGAAGGCCGCGGGGGTGCGCCACGAGAACACGGTCATCGTCGACCGCGACGGGGTCGTCTACCGCGGCCGCGCCAACGTCGACCAGTGGAAGGCGGCCCACGCCACAGACACCCCTTACCGCACCCTGGCCGAGGCCATGGTCGGGGCCGATGTCGTCATCGGCCTGTCCGCCAAGGGCGCGATCACGAAGGAGATGGTCGCCTCCATGGCTCCCCGGCCGATCATCTTCGCCATGGCCAATCCGGACCCGGAGATCACCCCGGAGGACGTGCTGTCGGTGCGGTCGGACGCCATCATCGCCACCGGCCGGTCGGACTATCCCAACCAGGTCAATAATGTGCTGGCCTTCCCCTACCTGTTCCGCGGCGCGCTCGACGTGCGCGCCCGGCAGGTCAACCACGAGATGAAGGTCGCCTGCGCCCAAGCCTTGGCCGCGCTGGCCCGGGAGGATGTGCCCGACGAGGTCGCCGCCGCCTATCGCGGCCGCAAGCTTAAGTTCGGACCCGACTACATCATCCCGACGCCCTTCGATCCGCGGCTGATCTGGTACATCCCGCCCTTCGTGGCGAAGGCGGCGATGGACTCCGGCGTCGCCCGCAAGCCGATCGAGGACATGGACGCCTATCGCGCCTCGCTGCGCCGGCGCCTGGATCCCTCCGCCGCCCTGATGCAGAACATCTCGGCCGCCGTGCGCGCCGCCCCGAACAAGCGGGTGGTCTTCGCCGAGGGCGAGGAACTGGCCGTGATCCGCGCCGCCTGGGCCTTCAAGCAGGCCGAGCTGGGCACGCCGATCCTGATCGGCCGCGAGGAGCTGATCCGCCAGAACGCCGCCGAGGCGGGGCTGAACTTCGACGAGCTCGGCATGCAGATCGTCAACGCCCGCGTCTCCGAGCACAACGCCGAGTACACCGACTGGCTGTACGAGCGCCTGCAGCGCCGGGGCTATCTGCGCCGCGACGTGCAGCGCATGATCAACCAGGACCGCAACTACTTCGCCGCCACCATGTGCGCGCGGGGCGAGGCGGACTGCATGGTCACCGGCGTCACCCGCAACTTCAACATGGCCCTGCGCGAGGTGCGGCGGGTGCTGGACGTGAAGGAGCGGATGATCGGCCTGTCGGTGCTGCTGGCCAAGGGCCGGACGCTGTTCGTCGCCGACACCTCGATCCACGAACTGCCCAACGCGGCGGAGCTGGCCGAGATCGCCGTGCAGGCGGCCGAGACGGTGCGCAAGCTGGGCAAGACCCCGCGCGTCGCCTTCCTCAGCTACTCCACCTTCGGCAACCCGCCCGGCGACCGCGGCGAGAAGGTGCGCGAGGCGATCCGCATCCTCGACCAGCGTGGGGTCGATTTCGAGTACGAGGGCGAAATGCCGCCCGAGCTGGCGCTCGATCCCGACGCCCGCGCCGCCTACCCGTTCATGCGCCTGACCGGCCACGCGAATGTGCTGGTCATGCCGGCGATCCACTCGGCGGCCATCTCTACCCGCCTCGTCCAGTCGCTGGGCGGCGCCACGGTGATCGGCCCCCTGCTGGTCGGGCTGGAGAAGTCGGTGCAGATCGTCTCGCTCGGCGCCTCGGTCAACGAGATCCTCACCGCCGCGACGTTCGCCGCCTACGAGGAAGGCGCGGCGGCGGAGGAGTGATAGCTCAGGAGGGCTGGGCCTCGGTCGCCTCGGCGTCCAGTTCCGCCCTGCGGGCCTCGGCGCGGGCGTCGATGTCCGGCTGACGCCGGGCGATCATGAAGGCGAGCACGATGGCGATCACCCCGATCACCACCGAATAGACGAAGAAGGTCGCATAGCCGGCGCCCAGCGACACCGGCGCGACCCCGGCGATCTCGGCGCCCTTCGCCAACGCCCCCTCGGGCAGGCCCGCGAACATCGGGCGGAACAGGGCCGTGAAGCCGCCGGCCTCGGCCATGCGCGCCGAGCCTTCGACGATACGTCCGCTCTGGGAGGCGATGATCTTGCCGAAGATGGCGTAGAGCGAGCTGAACAGGGCGTACTGGGTGGCGGTGAAGCCCGCCGCGGTCAGGCTGGACATGTAGACGATCAGCGCCGTGCCCGCGAAACCGGTGGCGAAGTTGTCGATGGTGATCGCCCCGTACAGCGCCGCCATGCTGGCGCCCTGGGTGGCCAGCCAGATGAACACGAGGTTCGACAGCGGGCTGGCGAAGACGCCGATGAGCATGGTGCGAAGGATGCCGAGCCGGCTGACCGCCCAGGCTCCGGCCGAGATGCCGGCCAGCGAGGCGACCACGCCGTAGACCTTTCGCACCTCGGCGATCTGGGTCAGCGAGAAACCCAGGTCGATGTAGAACGGGTTCATCAGGTTGAGGACGAAGTCCGACAGCCGGTACATACAGATCAGGGCGAGGATCAGCAGGCCGAACCTGACCCCGAACCGGGCGAAGAACTCCCCGAGCGGCTGGCCGTAGGCGCGGCGCAGGTAGACGCCGGGGCGGGTGGGGGTTCCGGGGAGGGGTACGCAGGCGAGGGCGATCAGGCCGAGGCCGGCGACCACCGCCGGGAACTGGATGAAGATGCCCGTCTCCCGGGCCTCCCATGTCGCCTTGAAGGCTTCGGCGGCCCCGGCGGACTGGCCGAACCAGCCCATGACGGCGTTGAGAAAGGTCGCGTTGGCGGCGAGGCCCGAACCCGCGAGCAGGGCTCCGAGCAGGATCAGCACCAGGCGCCCGGCCCACTCGGCCGTCTCCAGCGCCGGCCGGACGACCATCTCTTCCGTGTAGCGAAGCGGCGGGCGGGCAGCCTTCTCGCGCGGGGCCAGCAGGGTGGCGCCGACCGCGATGAACATGCAACCGGCCATGATGGCGTAGGAGAAGTTCCAGCCGTAGTGGTCCGCCAGCACCAGCGGCAGGGCGCCGGAGGTGATCATGGCGATGCGGTAGCCCCACTGGTAGGCCGCGGCCATGGTGCCGTAGAAGGTCTCGTCGACGACCTCAATGCGCCAGGCGTCGATGGCCACGTCCTGGGTCGCGCCGAAGAAGCCGACCATCACCGCCAGCAGCGCGACCTGGCCCAGATTCAGGGCGGGGTCGGAGCCGGCGATCAGCCAGAGTCCGAGCACGATCAGCACCTGCATCAGCGCCATCCACGAGCGGCGCTGGCCGAGAAGCGGCTCCAGGAAGGGAATCTTCACCCGGTCGACGACCGGCGCCCAGACGAACTTCAGCGCATAGGACAGGGTGGCCAGGGCGAAGACGCCGATGGTCTGAAGCGACAGCTCGGACTGGCGCAGCCAGGCGGACAGGGTGTCGAAGATCAGGAAGAAGGGCAGGCCCGCGCCCGCGCCCAGGAACAGCATCACCAGCACGCGCCGGTCGCGCAGCGACTTGATGAATTCCCAGGTGGTCTGCTTCTTCGCAGCGGCTTCAGCCATGGACGCGTCCCTCGGCGGCGACGCCCCCCGCGCCCCGCTATCCGGCGGCGACCTTGGCGCGGACTTCGCGGTTCGTCCAGCGGGTCAGGGCGAGCCGCAGGGCGGCGAGCTCCAGCGGCTTGACCAGATGGTCGTCCATGCCCGACTCGAGACAGGCCTTGCGGTCCTCGGCGAAGGCGTTGGCGGTGAGCGCGACGATGGGGGTCGTGTCGCCGCGACCGCGCAGCTGCCGGGCGGCGGTGGGGCCGTCCATGCCGGGCATGCGCATGTCCATGAACACCAGGTCGTAGCGGGCCCGCTTCATCGCATCGAGCGCCTCGTGGCCGCTGGCGGCGGTCTCGACGGCGCAGCCCTCGCGCTTGAGCAAGGTCGAGGCCAGCAGGGCGCCGACCGGATTGTCCTCGACCAGCAGGACGCGGGTGCCGGAGAAGCGGCCGGCCATGACGCGGTCGTCGTCCGGCGGCGGAGGCGGCGGCGCGCCCGGGCTCTCGCTTCGCAGGGCGCCGGCGGCGGCCAGCACCCGCTCGGCCAGCGACGCCCGCCGCAGCGGCTTGATGAGATAGCCGTGGAAGCCGGCTGACCGGTAGCGGGCGATCAGGTCGCGCTCGGACGGCTTGAGCAGGACGACGGCGCGACGCCCGGCCGGCGCCGCCGCGAGGCCGCAGCCCGGCGCGCGGGCGGCGTGGTCGACGAGGACCACGGGAGCGCCGCGCGCGATGCGCCCGCCTGAAGCCTCGACCTGGGCCCTCGCCGCGCCGGCGACGAACGGGTCCGGAGAGAGGACCTCGACCGACTGACCGGCGAGAGAGGCCTCACGCACCGCGCCCGGCGCGGCGGGGAAGGCCGCCTCGAAGCGGAAGCGGGCGCCCGGGCCGTCGGGCCGGTCGCCGACCGACACCTTGCCGCCCATGGCCGCGGCCAGCTTGCGCACCACGGCCAGGCCGAGTCCCGCCCCGCCGAAGCGGCCGGCGTCGGAGGCGTCGACGTGTCCGAACTCCTCGAAGATCCGCTCGCGCGCCTCCGGGGGCACGCCGGGCCCGGTGTCGTCGACGATGAAGGCCAGCTTCGGGCGCCGGGCGGCGCCGTTGACGCGCTCGACGCTGATCCGGACGCCGCCGGATCCGGTGAACTTCACGGCGTTGCCGGCGAGGTTGAACAGCACCTGGCGCAGGCGGCCCTCGTCGGCCAGCACGTCGGGCGCGTCGGCGGCCACCGACCAGGCGATCTCCAGCCCCTTGTCGTGCGCCTTCGGGCTGAGCAGTTCGGCCACGCCGCGGACCAGCGACTCGAGGCAGACGGGAACGGCGTCGAACTCCAGCTTGCCGGCTTCCAGCCGGGCGTAGTCGAGCAGGTCGTTGACCAGGCCCAGCAGGTGTTCGGCCGAGGTGCGGGCGCTGTCGAGATAGGCGCGCTGGGCGCCGTCGAGGCGGGTGCGCTGCAGCAGGCCCAGCATGCCGATGACGCCGTTCAGCGGCGTGCGCATCTCGTGGCTCATCAGGCGCAGGAACTGCTGTTCCGCCGAGGGCTCCGTCGCCCGATCCGTCGTGTCCTCGCCCGTCTGCCGTCGCGCCATGCCCACCTCCGGACGCGCAAGGTGAACGGCGATCCCTTAAGGTCGGCTCAATCGGTCCGGTTAACCAAAGGTGGCCGGGCTCACCATGCCGGAACCGCCGGGGAGCCCTGCGCGGCGGGCCCGGCCTCGGCGGCCAGCGGCGGGCGGTAGATCAGCGCCTCGGCGACGTGGCGACGCAGCACCCCGTCGGCGCCGTCGAGGTCGGCGATGGTGCGCGCCAGCCGCAGGGTGCGGGTCCAGCCGCGGGCGGTCAGGCCGCCCGCCTCGCCGGCCCGCATCAGCAGGGCGCGGCCGGGCTCGTCCGGCGTGGCGAAGCGCTCCAGCGCCTCGCCGGAGGCGCGGGCGTTGACCGTCTGGTCCCAGCCGGCCTCCGGGTCCAGACCCGCGCCACGCAGCCGCTCGGCCTGCATGGCGCGGGCCGTCGCGACGCGGGCGGCCGCCTCGGCCGTGCCCTCGGCGGGCGGCGGCAGGGCCATGTCCGAGGCGGTGACCGGCGGCGTCTCCACGGTGAGGTCGATGCGGTCGAACATCGGCCCGGAGATGCGGTTGCGATAGTCGCGCAGGCAGCGCGGGGCCTTGCCGCACGCGCCCTTGCCCGGCCCGCCCACGCCGCAGCGGCACGGGTTCATGGCGGCGACAAGCTGGAAGCGGGCCGGGTACCGCACATGGGCGTTGGCGCGCGCCACCACGATTTCCCCCGTCTCCAGCGGCTGGCGCAGGGAGTCGAGCGCCTGGGCCGAGTATTCGGGCAGCTCGTCGAGAAACAGCACGCCATTGTGCGCCAGCGAGGCCTCGCCCGGTCGGGCGCGCAGGCCGCCGCCGGTCAGGGCGGCCATGGAGGCGGAGTGATGCGGCGCGCGGAACGGCCGGTCCCGCGTCAGGGCGCCGCGCTCGATCAGCCCCGCCACCGACCAGACCATCGAGGTCTCCAGCAGCTCTTTCGAGGTCAGCGGCGGCAGCAGGCCGGGCAGGCGCTGCGCGAGCATGGACTTGCCGGTGCCGGGCGGCCCCACCATCAGCAGGCTGTGGCCGCCGGCGGCGGCGATCTCCAGCGCCCGCTTGGCGCTCTCCTGGCCCTTCACCTCCCGCAGGTCCGGGACCCGGTCGCCCGAGCGCAGCGCGCCCGGCTCGGGGCGGCGCAGGACGGTGGTTCCCTTGAAGTGGTTGACCAGTCCGATCAGCGAGCGCGGGGCCAGCACCGGGGCGTCGCCGGCCCAGGCCGCCTCGGGCCCGTTGGCCTCGGGGCAGATCAGGCCCAGTCCCATGGCGTCGGCCGCCACTGCGGCCGGCAGGGTTCCGCCCACGGGGGCGATCCGCCCATCCAGCCCCAGCTCCCCTACCGCCGCCCAGCCCGACAGGGCGTCCGGCGGGATCACCCCCATCGACGCCAGCAGGGCCAGCGCCACCGGCAGGTCGAAATGGCTACCCTCCTTGGGCAGGTCCGCCGGCGCCAGGTTGGCGATGATGCGCATGGAAGGCAGCGCCAGGCCGATGCCGGCGAAGGCGCCGCGCACCCGCTCGCGGCTCTCGGCCACCGCCTTGTCGGCGAGCCCGACGATGGTGAAGGACGGCTGGTCCGCCGACAGCTGCTGGACCTGCACGTCCACCCGCCGGGCGTCGACCCCTTCGAAGGCGACCGTCACCACGCTGGCGTGCATGGCTCCCTCCCGTCATCCGAAAAGGAACAAAACACGAACTTGGGTCGGGCGCAAGACCGGCGTTACGCGGCGCGCTTGCGCTCGATCACGTCCCACATCAGGGCGGCGGCGTCGACGCCGGTGAAGCGCTTCAGCTGCTGGGCCCCGGTCGGCGAGGTGACGTTGATCTCGGTCAGGTAGTCGCCGATCACGTCGATGCCGACGAATATCAGGCCGCGTGCCTTCAGCGTCGGCCCGATGGCGGCGCAGATCTCACGGTCGCGCTCGGTCAGCTCCACCGGCGCCGCGACGCCGCCGACGCGCAGGTTGGAGCGCACCGCCCCGGCCGCCGGGATGCGGTTGATGGCGCCGACCGGCTCCCCGTCGATCAGGATGATGCGCTTGTCGCCCTTCGACACCGCCGGCACGAACTTCTGGATCACCAGCGGATCGCGGCTGGCGGCGGCGTGGATCTCGATGAGGGCGCCGAGGTTGGGGTCTTCGGCCTTCAGCCGCACCACGCCCGAGCCCGCGGCGCCGTGCAGGGGCTTGAGCACCACGTCGCCGTGGCGCACGTGGAATTCGTCCAGCGACACCGGGTCGGCGCTGATCAGGGTCGGAGGCTGCAGGCCGGAAAAGCGGGTGGCCAGCAGCTTCTCGGGCGCGGAGCGAACCTCGGCCGGATCGTTCACCACGAGGGTGTGCGGATGCACCGTCTCCAGCAGGTAGGTGGCGGTGACGTAGGCCATGTCGAAGGGTGGGTCCTGTCGCATCAGGATGACATCGACATCCGAACCCAGATCCAGCTTCTCCCAGTCGCCGAAGGAGACGTGGTCGCCCCGGGCCTGCCGCAGGGTCACCGGCCGGGCGCGGCAGTACAGGCGGCCGTCCTCCAGCGCCAGGGTGCGGAAGTCGTAGACCCGGACGGGATAGCCGCGGTTCTGGGCCTCCATCGCCTGCAGCCAGGTGGTGTCGGACTCGATGTCGACGCCCTCTATGGGGTCCATCTGGATGGCGACTCTGAGCATGGCGGTCCTTCCGGCGGCGGAGCTTGGCTAATGGGCGCCGCGACGGACCGGCGCAAGGTCAGTTCAGCTGCAGCCGCACCCGGTCCATCGACATCCTGCGCTGCGTCTCGCCCGGGTCGTCGAGGGTGCGGGCGCGCGACAGGGCTTCCAGCGCCCCGGCCAGCGCGCCCTGTTTCTCGCGCGCCGAGGCGACGTCGAGCCACGGCCGATGGTCGTCCGGATCCAGCAGGGCCCGGCGCAGGGCGGAGCGCTCGGCGCCCTCGTAGTCTCCGGCGCGCAGAGCCCGGGTGAACAGCACGTTCTGCAGGCGGATCAGCGCCTGGCGGTCGCTGACGGGAGCCATCAGCACATCCAGCCGGTCGGCGACGTGCGGCGTCAGCCCGGCCCGCAGCGCCCGGCGGGTCAACTCCGACGGCAGCACCAGACGTCCCTGGCTGAACGGGTCCAGCGCCACCGGTCCGTCCGGCGTCTCGACGCGCAGCAGGAAGTGCCCGGGGAAGTCGACGCCCTCGGCCTTCACCCCCGCCCGGCGCGCCGCGTCGAGGTAGAAGACCGCGAGAGCCGCCGACAGCCCGCGGCGACGCTCGGCCACGTCGATGACGTCGGTGTTTCCGGGGTGGTCGTAGTTCAGCAGGTCGCCGTTCAGCCGCAGGTCCGCGGCCATGGTCTCGGCCAGCGCCTCCTCGGGGCCCTCGCCGCCGATGCGTTCCGCCAGCCGCTCGCCGGCGTTGCGGGCCAGCACCCGCACCGGCTCCGGGTCGCGGAAGGGATAGTCGTGAATGGCGCACGCGATCGCCGCCTCGAGCAGCGGGAAGCCGGCGTCCTCGGCCTGTCCCGCTTCGTTCAGCACCGCTTCTGCGTCTTCGCGCGTCATGTCCGCTCCGGACCGGTCACGCCCCGACGATGACGCGGAAACCGCCCGGGGGCCAGCGCCACAATATCGATTCTCAACATGTGGCCGGTCAGCGCGGGCCGCTGGCGCAGCACCGCCCGGCCGGCGGCGAGGAGGCGTTCGTGCTGGGTGGGCTTCAGCGCGGCGAGGGCGAGCTCGAGCGTGGCGCGTCGCTTGACCTCGACCACGGCGAGCGTCCGGCCACGGCGAGCAAGGATGTCGATCTCGCCGGCGCGGGTCTTCAGCCGGAAGCCGAGAATCTGGTAGCCGCGGCACATCAGCAGCGCTGCGGCCAGCCACTCCGAGCGGTGGCCCAGCCGGTGCGACACGGCTCCCAGCGCCACCCGCCACGGTCGCCTCGCCCGGACGACCCGGACCGGCTTCAGGCGCGGCGCGGGCCGGGCGGCGCTCACCGGCCCTGCAGCTCCAGGGCCCGCCTGTAGAGCGGCTTGCGGGGCAGGTTGAGCGCCTTCGACACTTCGGCCGCCGCTTCTCCGGGGGGCAGCCGGGTGAGGGCTTCGGACAGGGCGGCGTCGGCGTCGGCCTCGGAGGCGACCTCGCCCTCTCCGGGGGCGACCACGATCACGATCTCGCCCCTTGGCCCCTGGCAGCGCGGATCCGCGGCGAGCCCAGGCAGGGTCCCGCGCACGCACTCCTCGTAGAGCTTGGTCAGTTCCCGGGCGACAGCGGCCGGGCGCGGTCCCAGCACGGCGGCCATGTCGGCGAGGCTGTCGGCGAGTCGCGGGCCGCTCTCGAAGAAGACCAGGGTCTGGCGGCCGGGCCGCAGCTCCTCCAGCGCCGCGCGCCGGGCGCCGGACTTCGGCGGCAGGAAGCCGGCGAACAGCACCCGGTCGGCGGGCAGGCCGGCGATGCACAGGGCGGCCAGCAGGCTGGAGGCGCCCGGCACCGGGTGCACCGGCAGACCCTCGGCGATCGCGGCGCGGGCGACCACGAAACCGGGGTCGGAGACCATCGGCGTGCCGGCGTCGGAGACCAGGGCGACCACCGCGCCGTCCTTCAGCCGTTCGCCGGCCCGCTCGGCGGCGCGCGCCGCCGCGTGGTCGTCGCAGCGCTCCAGCCGCGCCTTCAGCCCGTAGGCCGACAGGAGCTTCGCCGTCACCCGCGTGTCCTCCGCGAGCACGAGATCGGCCGCCGCCAGCACGTCCAGCGCCCGCAGGGTCATGTCGCGCAGGTTCCCGATCGGCGTCGCCACCAGATACAGCCCCGGCTCCACCGGACGCGGTGGCGGGACGGTCGGCGGGAAGGCGGCGGGATCGGGCATCGCCGGACCGTGCCAGCCGGGTGCGCCGCACTCAAGGGCGGCGAAGCCTGCGTCAGGCCAGCAGGGCCTTCAGCACGCCGTCCAGCACCGGACGGCCACGGGCGGTGGCGGCGACGCGGTCGCCGGCGATGGCGAGGAAGCCGTCGACCGCGAGGTCGGCCAAGGGGGCCCGCTCCGGCGAACGCCCGAGCGCCTTCAGATCCGCCAGCGCCGCACCCTCCACGGTGCGCAGGCCCAGCAGAACCCGCTCCTCGGCGGCCTCGAGCGGGGACAGGGCGATCCGCTCGCTCCAGGGCGTCCCGGCGGCGACGCCCCCGGCATAGTCCGCGATGGCCCGCCGGGCGACGGTGGCGGTGCGGGTCCCGTCGAGCGTCAGCCGTCCGTGCGCGCCCGGGCCGACGCCGAGATAGTCGCCGCCGCGCCAGACGTGGAGGTTGTGGGCCGAACGGGCGGCGACCCCCCGCGCATGGTTGGAGACCTCGTAGGCCTCAAAACCGGCCCTCTCCAGAACCGTCTGGGTGGTTTCGTACAGGGCGGCGGCGAGGTCCTCGTCGGGCGGAACGAGGGTCCCGCGGCGGAAGGCGCGGCCGAAGGCGGTCCCGGGCTCGATGGTCAGCTGGTAGGGCGAGATGTGCTCGAAGCCGAGGCCGAGCGCCTCCTCCAGTTCGGCGGTCCAGGCGGCGACCGTCTGGCCGGGGCGGGCGTAGATCAGGTCGATGGACAGGCGCGGGAAGGCGCGGGCGGCCACGGCGACGGCGCGGCGGGCCTCGTCGGCCGAATGGTTGCGGCCCAGCAGCGCCAGGGCGGCGTCGTCCAGCGCCTGGACGCCCATCGACAGGCGATTCACGCCGGCGGCAGCCAGGGCCGCGAAGCGGTCGGCCTCGGCGTCCGTCGGATTGGCCTCGAGACTGATCTCGATGTCGCTCTCCGGCGGGAACAGGACGCGGGCGCGGTCGATCACCGCCTCCACGGCGGCGGGGTCCATCAGCGACGGCGTGCCGCCGCCGAAGAAGATCGACGCCAGCCGGCGAGGTCGGGTCAGGGCCGCCTGCGCCTGCAGATCGTCGAGGATGGCCGCGACCAGCCCGGCCTGCTCCGCCGTCCGGCCCCGGTCACGCACGACGTTGAAGTCGCAGTACGGGCAGATGCGGCTGCAGTACGGCCAGTGGACGTAGAGGGCGAGGTCGGCGCCGGGGTCGGGGACCGGGTCAGTCAATCAGGGCCGCTTTCAGCTTCGCAAAGGCCCGCGCGCGGTGGCTGATCGAATCCTTCAGCGCCGGATCCATCTCGCCGAAGGTCTCGCGATGGCCGTCCGGCACGAAGATCGGATCGTAGCCGAAGCCGCGGTCGCCGCGCGGCGGGAAGGTCAGGGCCCCGTCGACGCGGCCTTCCACCACCACCGCCGGGCCGTCGGGCCAGGCCACAGCCAGGGCCGAGGTGAACCACGCCCGCCGGCCAGGGTCGTCATTTGCCGCGCCGGTCTCCTCCAGCCGCTCCTCGACCCGGCGCATGGCGTGGGCGAAGTCCTTGTCCGGGCCGGCCCACCGCGCCGAGAAGATGCCGGGCGCCCCGCCCAGCGCCGCCACGGACAGGCCGGAGTCGTCCGCCAGCGCGACCTCGCCAGAGCGGTCTGCGGCGTGGCGGGCCTTGAGCAGGGCGTTGCCGGCGAAGGTGCTCTCGGTCTCGTCCGGTTCGGGCAGATTCAGGCTGCCGGCGGTGACCACCGCGTAATGTCCGTCCAGCAGCGCCTCGATCTCGCGCGCCTTGCCCGGGTTGTGGGTCGCGGCCACCAGCCGCATCCCTTTGACAAGTCTCAACATTCTGGCCTCAAGCGACGCTGTTACGTTTCATTGCACAAGTTTAATATCGTTAAACGATATGTAACGTGATTTCCGGCGGGGCAGGGCCTATCTATTATCCCAAGAACGGAGGCCGCACCGTTCCTTGATCCAAGGCAAAGCCGAACGATCATTGCAGCGGTAACGGACAACCCGGGCAAAAACGCCCCTTCTCAGGACTGACGGAGAAAGACGATGCACACCATGAACGCTTCCTACTTCATCGAAAAGATCGGCCACGGCATTCTGAACGCCTTCCTGCTGGCCGCCATGCCGACCGCCCTGGTCGCCACCATCGTCCAGTTCCTGTGATCTTCCTTCTGGCGATCGCAGGAGCTTTGACGATCTGCATGACAACCGCGATGAATAAGACCGCGCGAGGGTTCGCCGGACCACGCGCGGCGACCGCGCCCCGACGTCCGGCCGGAGAGGCCCCACGCCCCTGCGCGTCCCGACG
>JANJTI010000017.1 GCA_024711185.1 Brevundimonas sp.
CGTTATAGGCGGCGCGGTAGCAGGGCAGGGTCCACAGGAGCAGGTCGCCGCCCAGGCGCCAGGCCGTCGGACGCCATTCCGGCGAATCCCCGACGGCGCAATCGGGATTGTCGGTCAGATCTGGCAGGGAGGCGGGGACCCGGCGGCCTTCAACGGCGCGCTGGCTTGTCGCGGGCGCGGCCCGCAGGCGGGGGAGAGTCGGCGGAGGCGGCACGGACTCCGCCGGACGGTCGCCGCGCCGGATCAGCGCCGTCGGCGTGTCCAGGCGCCCCTGACGTTCATCGATCCACAACAGGGCGGCGGAGACGCCGGACAGCGAGACCTCGGCCGGCTCCAGCCCGCCCCGGAAGGAAAGCGAGTTCCCGCGCGCCATCCGGTCCAGCGCCGCGCGGGCCGCGGGGCCGATCAGGGCCGGAAGGTCGTCGATGTTGGTGGTGGTCCGCAGGTCGGCGCCGTCGATCGCCAGGGCGTAGCGTCGGGCGTAATCGCCGGCGCCGTAGTCAAGGTAGCCGAACTGGATGCGCGGCTCGGCCTGCGCGCCCGCGGTCATTTCGACCCGCACCCACGCCGGTGCGTCCGCCGCCGGTCGACCGAAGGCGACGCAGACGCCGGCGTTGCCGCAACTCGCCTGCCAGTCGCGGAACGTCCGCATTTCCTGCGCCGCGGCCCCGCCGGCCCACACTGTGACCGCCGCCGTCAGAGCTGTGATCCCGCGCATGCCGTCTCCCCCGTCTCCCGGCCGCCGAGCTTAGCAGAGAAGGCGCATGAGGCGAGCGCGGCCGCTCGTCCTGCGGGGTTTGCGCGTTGGACGGCGAGGGCTATACCGCCGCGACCATTTCCTATCCCCAGTCAGAGGCGCGAAACCCGCATGGCCAAGATCAAGGTCGCCAACCCCATCGTGGACATCGACGGCGACGAGATGACCCGGATCATCTGGCAGATGATCAAGGACAAGCTGGTTTTCCCCTATCTCGACCTCGAGCTCGACTACTACGACCTCGGCATGGAGAACCGCGACGCCACCGACGACCAGGTGACGATCGACGCCGCCGAGGCGATCAAGCGGCACGGCGTGGGCGTCAAGTGCGCCACCATCACCCCGGACGAGGCGCGGGTGAAGGAGTTCAACCTCAAGAAGATGTGGAAGTCGCCGAACGGCACCATCCGCAACATCCTCGGCGGCGTCGTCTTCCGCGAGCCGATCATCTGCTCGAACGTCCCGCGTCTGGTGCCCGGCTGGACCCAGCCGATCGTCGTCGGCCGTCACGCCTTCGGCGACCAGTACAAGGCCACCGACTTCCTGATGCCGGGCGCCGGCACCCTGTCGATCAAGTTCGTCGGCGACGACGGACAGGTGATCGAGCACGAGGTCTACAAGTCGCCGGGCGCCGGGGTGGCCATGGGCATGTACAACCTCGACGCCTCGATCATCGAGTTCGCCCGGGCCAGCTTCGCCTACGGCCTGAACCGCAACTATCCGGTCTATCTGTCGACCAAGAACACCATCCTCAAGGCCTACGACGGCCGCTTCAAGGACCTGTTCCAGAAGGTCTTCGACAAGGAGTTCGCCGAGGAGTTCAAGGCCCGCGGCCTGACCTACGAGCACCGCCTGATCGACGACATGGTGGCCGCGGCCATCAAGTGGTCGGGCGGCTTCGTCTGGGCCTGCAAGAACTATGACGGGGACGTGCAGTCGGACGTGGTGGCGCAGGGCTTCGGCTCGCTGGGCCTGATGACCTCGGTGCTGATGACCCCGGACGGCAAGGTGCTGGAATCGGAAGCCGCCCACGGCACCGTCACCCGCCACTATCGCCAGCACCAGAAGGGCGAGGCCACCTCGACGAACTCGATCGCCTCGATCTACGCCTGGACCCGCGGCTTCAAGCACCGCGGCAAGCTGGACGGCAACCAGGCCCTGATCGACTTCGCGGAGACCCTGGAGAAGGTCGTGGTCGACACCGTCGAGAGCGGCTTCATGACCAAGGACCTGGCGCTTCTGGTCGGCGACCAGCAGGGCTGGCTGACCACCGAGGGCTTCCTCGACAAGGTCGCCGAGAACCTGAACAAGGCCATGGCCGCCTGATCGGGCGCCACGCCCGCCGCGCGGCGGCTCTTTGCTCGAGCGCTGTGTGATCCGCATCTTCCAGGCCCGCCGGATTCGCGTCCGGCGGGCCTTTTCTTTGAGCCGAAGCCGCCTTCGTGCATTGATGAACCAGTGTTCCGGAGACGCACGTGAGGATTATCGGCAATCTTCTGCTGCTGGCCGTAGTCGCGGCGGTGATCAGCTTCTTCGCCGCCCCGGCGGTGGCCTTCTACGCCATCCGCTCGGCGGCTGACGCCAACGACGCGGCGGCGCTGGCGCGGCTGATCGACTATCCGGCTGTGCGCCAGTCCCTCCGGCCGCAGCTGGGCGGGAACCCCGCCGCGCAGGCGCCGGCGCCGTCCTTCCTCGAGGATCCCATCGGGGCCGTGCGTCGGCAGTTCGAGGCCCCGCCTGTCGCGGCCGAGGACGTCGACGCCTATCTGACGCCGGCGGCGCTCGCCGCCCTGACCCGCGGCGAAGGCCGCTTCGCACGCCAGCGGACCTCGGCCGGAACGCCTTCCTCGCGCGAAGGCGATCCGGTCCCGGCGCCGGTCTACTGGGGCGTCAACAGGGCGCGGATGGGGGTGACCGACGAGGGCGGCTCGCGCACCATCTTCACCTTCGAACGTCGCGGCCCCTTCGAGTGGCGGCTGGCCCATGTCGGCCTGCCCGACGGGGCCGCTCCGGCCGTCGTCGCCCCCGCCCCGGCGGCCGCGCTGGCGGGGGCGGCCCGCGAGGCCGGCTGACCCACGCAACCTCTGGCGGCGTCGTTCGACTCACGGCAACCGTGGCCGTGGGGAGGCGTTACGACGCCGGAGGGATCCTATGAGGAAGCTGCTGATCGGGGGCGTGCTGGCCGCCGTGGTCGCGCTGGTCGCAGCCTGGGCCGTCGCGCCTGTGCTGGCCGCCCAGGGCCTCGTCCGCGCCGCCAGGGCTGGCGACGCCCGGCGGCTGGAGGCGCTGGTCGACTTTCCCGCCCTGCGCCAGAGCCTCAAGGAGGAGCTCAACGCCGAGCTGGTGGCCCGCATGCGTCGGGATCCCGCGGTCGCCGACAATCCGCTCGGCGGTCTCGGCCTGATGCTGGCGCCGATGCTGCTGTCAGGCGCCGTCGACACCCTGGTGACCCCGGAGATGGTGGCCGAGATGGTGGTCACCGCCGAGGCGCCGGACCCGACCCGGCCGCCGGAGCGCGAGCCGGGCGACGAGCACGACGCCGACGACATTCACCAGTCGTGGGGCTATCGCGACCTGGACCATTTCGCCGTCACCCTGACCGACCGGGACCGGCCGGATCAGCAGCTGGCCCTGATCCTCGAGCGCCGCGGCCTGTTCACCTGGAAGCTGGCCGCGGTCGACATCGAGAGCGGCGACTAGCCCGCCAGCGCCGCCCGCACCGCCGCCAGCCCGGCCTCGGCCTCCGAGCCGTCGGGCGCGCCGCCCTGGGCGAAGTCGGGCTTGCCGCCGGCGCCCTGGCCGCCCATCGCCAGCACCGCCGCCTTGGCCAGATCCGCCGCGTTGACCTTGCCGACCATGTCGGAGGTGGCGGCGACGGTGACCGCGGCCTTGCCGTCGGCGACGCCGATCAGGGCGACGACGCCGGAGCCGACCTGCTTGCGGAAGTCCTCGGCCACGCCGCGCAGCTCCTTGCCGCCGACGCCGTCCAGCACGCGCGCGATCAGCTTGATCCCGGCGATTTCCTCGGGCGCCGCCGAGCCGCCGCCGCCGAGCGCCAGCTGCTTCTTCAGTTCCGCGACCTGCTTCTCCAACGTCTTGACCGAGCCGGTCAGGGCCTCGACGCGGGCCGGAACGTCGCCGGGCTGAACCTTGAAGCCCTGCGCCAGGCGGCGGGCGACATTGGCCTGCGCCAGCAGGTGCTGGCGGGCCGCCTCGCCGGTGAGGGCCTCGATCCGGCGCACGCCGGCGGCGATGCCGCTCTCCGAAACGATCCTGAACAGGGCGATATCGCCGGTGCGGCCCACGTGAGTGCCGCCGCACAGCTCGACCGAGTAGTCGCCCTCCCCGGTCAGGGCCTTGCCGAGGGTCAGGACGCGCACCTCGTCGCCATACTTCTCGCCGAACAGGGCCATGGCCCCGGCCTCGATGGCGGCCTGGGGCGCCATCAGCTTCGTCTCGGCGGGCAGGTTCTGGCGGACGACGGCGTTCACCTCGTCCTCGATGGCGGCGATCTCCTCGTCGGTCAGCGGGGCGTTGTGGCTGAAGTCGAAACGGATGCGCTCGGCGTCGACCATCTGGCCCTTCTGGGCGACGTG
>JANJTI010000044.1 GCA_024711185.1 Brevundimonas sp.
ACGGCTACCGCGACCAGTTCTTCGGCGTGCCGGGCGTGAACCGCACCACGCTCGAGGCCCATATCGTCAAGCTGCGCCTCGATGGCGACCTGGCCGACAATCTCCAGGCCTCGACCACCGTTCTGTTTGGCGACTACGACAAGGTCTACACCAACGTCTACGCCAACGGTCCCGCCAGCGCCCCGGACGGCGTCGTCCCGCTGGCGGCCTACACCGATCCCACCACCCGCCGGAACCTGCTGGTGCAGGGCAATCTCGTCTGGGACCTGGATACGAGCTGGATGACCCACAAGATCCTGTTCGGCCTCGAATACGGGGATCAGCAATCGGCCAATCAGCGCCGTAACGGCGTCCTCTCCAAAGCGACCTTCGATCTCGCCGATCCGGTGTTTCCGACGGTCGCCTTCCCGACGCTGAACCGCGACACGGTATCGACCGTGGAGTCAGTTTCCGCCTACGTCCAGGATCAGATCAGTCTCGGCGAACGGTTCCAGGTCGTGGCCGGCCTGCGCTACGACCGCTTCGACATCGCTGGCGTCGACCTGCAGCCAAACCCGGACCGCCCCTTCGCCCGCGTGGACGAGAAGGTCTCGCCGCGCCTCGGTCTGATCTACAAGCCGCGGCCCGAGGTCTCGATCTACGGCAGCTACAGCCAGTCCTTCCTGCCGCGGGCGGGCGACCAGTTCCTGACCCTGTCCGCGACGGCGCAGAACCTCGAGCCGGAGGAGTTCGTAAACCACGAACTCGGAGCCAAATGGGACATCCGTCCCAACCTGAACATGACCGCCGCCGTGTTCCGGCTGGACCGGACGAACGCGACCACCCCCGACCCGTTGAACCCGGCCCTCACGATCAATGTCGGCAAGACCCGCACCGAGGGCGTCGAACTGGGGATCACGGGGCGGGTGCTGCCGCACTGGCAGATCAGCGGCGGCTATGCCTGGCTCGACGCTCGCCTGCAGGGCAACGACTCGGTCCGGCTGGCGCAGACGCCGAAACAGCAGTTCAGCCTGTGGAACCGCTACGATGTCAGCCGCCGGCTGGGCTTCGGACTTGGCGTCATCCACCAGGCCAGCCAGCACGCCGCCGTCCGGACCTCTACGGCCACCACCCGCCTGCCGGCTTTCACACGCGTCGACACAGCCGTGTTCTACCAGATCAGCGACGACGTCGAGTTGCAGCTGAACGTCGAGAACCTGTTCGACACGACGTACTTCCCGGACGCCCACAACAACGACAACATCTCGACCGGGGCGCCGCTCAACGCGCGGCTGACGCTCGGCGTGCGGTTCTGATCAGACCTGGCCGCGCACCCGCCGCCCGTAGGCCTCCATCAGGTCGAGGCTCAGGGCGCCCGGCGTGAACCGGTATTCGCCGATCTCGCTCACCGGCGTCACCTCGGCGGCGGTGCCGGTCAGGAAGCATTCGGAGAAGGTGGAGAGCTCCTCGGGGCGGATGTGGCGCACGATCACCTCGATCCCCTTTTCGGCCGCGATCTCGATCACCGTCTGGCGGGTGATGCCGTCGAGGATGGCGTCGACCGGCGGGGTGTGCAGCACCCCGTCCTGCACGAAGAAGACGTTGGCCCCCGTCGCCTCGGCCACATAGCCGCGCCAGTCCAGCATCATGGCGTCGGCGAAGCCGCGCTTCTCGGCCGCCGTCTTGGACATGGTGCAGATCATGTACAGGCCTGCCGCCTTGGCCGTGGACGGGGCCGTGGCCGGGTCCGGCCGGCGCCACTTCGCCCACTCCAGCCGGATGCCCCGGGCCTTCACCTCCGGGTCGAAATAGCTCGGCCACTCCCAGGCGGCGATGGCCAGATGCGGCTGGCTGTTCTTCGCGGTGACGCTGACCTGTTCGGCCCCGAGGAAGCCCACCGGCCGCACATAGCAGTCCGAAAGACCCATCCGGGCGCAGGTTTCCTTGCAGGCGGCGTCGATCTCGGCCACGCTGTAGGGAAGGTCGAAATCCAGCAGGTTCGCCGATCGCTTCAGGCGTTCCGAATGGGGCGTCAGCTTGAAGATTTCGCCGCCATACATACGCTCACCCTCGAACACCGACGAGCCGTAGTGCAGGGCATGGGTCAGAACGTGCGTCTTCGCGTCCCTCCAGGGTACGAAATCGCCGTCGAACCAGATCCAGCCGTCACGATCGTCGAAAGGAACGAAGGCCATTGAAGAACGTCTCCCGCGCAGTCCCGAGGGTTAGAGCCGCCGCCGTGGCCGAGGTCAACGGCGCATGACCGACGTTCGCCCCCACGGCCGCTCCGGCCCGGTCGCCGGCCCCGGCGTCGGCCGCCACCTGCTGGTCGTCGACGACGACGACCGCATCCGCGAACTGCTCAAGGAGTTCCTCACCCGCGAAGGCTACCGCGTCACCGGCGCCGCCCACGCCGCCGCCGCCAGGCGACTGATGGAGCTCATAGAATTCGACCTCGTGGTGCTCGACGTCATGATGCCCGGCGAGAGCGGCTTCGACCTGACCAGCTGGGTCCGGGCCAAGGCCGAGACCTCGAAGACCCCGGTCCTGCTGCTCACCGCCCGCGGCGATCCGGACGACCGCATCGAGGGGCTGTCGCGCGGCGCCGACGACTACATGTCCAAGCCCTTCGACCCGCGCGAGCTGGCCCTGCGCATCGACGCCATCCTGCGCCGAACCGGGGGCAAGCCCCTGACCCCGCGAGAGATCAAGCTCGGAACCGCCATCTTCGACATGGAGCGGCTGGAGCTGTCGCGGGACGGCAAGCCCCAGCGCCTCACCGAGGCCGAGGCCCAGCTGCTCAAGACCCTCGCCATCCACGCCCACGCGCCCGTCGAGCGTATGAGCCTGTCGCCCGACACCGCCGACATCACCGGCCGCGCCGTCGACGTCCAGGTCACCCGCCTGCGCCGCAAGCTCGAGGCCGACCCCAAGAACCCGCGCTACCTCCAGACCGTACGCGGCGTCGGCTACATGCTGGCCCCGGACTGATGTCGCGCATTCCTCCCCCCACGGGGGAGGGGGACCGCGAAGCGGTGGAGGGGGCCCGCCCCCCTCCCCCTGGTCCAGTCCCGCCCCCACCCCCCACCGCCGCCGGGTCCCCCACCCCCCC
>JANJTI010000077.1 GCA_024711185.1 Brevundimonas sp.
TCCTGGGGGCGATCGCAGTAGTTTTGACGTTCTGCATCACACCCGCGATGAACACGACCCCGCGTGGGTCCGCCGCACCCCGCGCCGCGACCGCGCCCCGACGTCCGGCCTGAGAGGCCACACGCCCATGCGCTTCCCGAAGACGTCATCGCTCGGGATCCGCCTGCCCGCCGTCCGGTCCGCCGCCCTGCCGGCGCTCGGCCCCGGTCCGATCACCCGCCTGCTCGGCGTCGCCCTCGGGGCGGCCTTCTGGGCCCTGGCGATCGCCACCTGCGCGGTGGTCCTGGCCTTCATCTTCACGACATTCGTGCCGCTCGGCCCCCTCGGGCTGACCGTCACCGCGGGCGACGAGGGCACCAGCGTGCCGGTGCCGCGCGCCTATGTGCTGTTCGCCCTTGGCGCCATCATCGCCTACCTCGGCGGCTTCGCCCTGATCCTTCGCAACCTGCGGGCCATGGTCCACACCCTGCGCATCGGCGATCCCTTCCACCCCGACAACGTCAGCCGGCTGAAACAGATCGGCCTCACCCTGGCCACGGTCACCGGCGGCGCCTGGATGGGCCAGACGCTGGTGTCGCGGCTGGTGCGCGGCGCGCTGGAGCCGCCCAGCCTGTTCAACCTGGTCACCCCGGCCTTCTCGGTGCTGGTCGTCTTCGTGCTGGCCCAGGTGTTCCGCGAAGGCGCCCGCCTGCGCCGCGAGTCCGAACTGACCATCTAAGCCGCCGCCTTTCCGAGGGCCCCGGCGCCGGTATAGAGAGCATTTCCATGGCCATCCGCGTCCAGCTCGACCGCATCCTCCTCGAACGCCGCATGTCGCTCACCGAGCTGGCGGACCGCGTCGGCGTGACCCTGGCCAACCTGTCGATCCTCAAGACCGGCAAGGCGCGGGCCATCCGCTTCACCACCCTCGACGCCCTGTGCCGCGAGCTGAACTGCCAGCCCGGCGACCTGCTGGTGTGGACGCCCGGCCCGCAGGATCCAGGGTCCGACGAGGACCCGGACGGGAACGATCCGGGCTCGAAATGAGCCGCCGCGACGGCCTGACGCCCGAGGATCGCCGGATCTGGGCCCGGGTGACCGGCACGGTCACGCCGGCGAAGGCCAGGAAGGCCGCCCGCGTCATGGTCGCCGCGTCGGCCGAGGCGCCGCCCGTCCCGCGAACCGCCGCCCCCCTTGCGAAGACGCCGACCCGGCCCGCGCCGGTCGCCGCGGCCGCCGCCCCGCCTTCCGCGCAGCGGGCCCGCGGCCATCCCGAGGAACTGGAGCCGCGCCGCCAGCGTCGACTGGCCCGCGAACGCGATCCGATCGAGGCGCGCATCGATCTGCACGGCTACGGCCGCTTCCAGGCCCAGGACGCCCTGACCGCCTTTCTCGCCGGGGCGCAGGCGCGCGGCTACCGGTCCGTGCTGGTCATCACCGGCCAGGGCCGCCGCGGCGGCTCGGGCGTGATCCGGGCCTCGGTGCACGAGTGGCTGCAGGCCCCGGCGCTGCGCGGGGTCGTCTCCGGCTTCGCTCCCGCCGCCCGCCATCACGGCGGCGACGGGGCGCTGTATGTGACGATCAGGCGGGGGTGAGCCGCAGCCCGGCGTCCTGCGCCAGCTTCTCCAGAGACGTCATCGGCCGGGGCCCCCAGTGGGCGATGACCTCGGCCGCCGCCAGCGAGCCGAGCCTGCCGGCGTCCTCCAGCGAAAGGCCGCGGGCGAGCCCCAGCAGGAAGCCGGCGGCGTACTGGTCGCCGGCGCCGGTGGTGTCGACGACCTTTTCCACCGGACAGGCGGCGACCTCGACCCGCTCCGTCCCGCCCGCGCCGAACACGACCGAGCCCGCGGCGCCCCTGGTCACGGCCGCGATGTCGACGATGCGGCCGAGGTGCGCGGCGGCGGCGTCGAAATCCTCGCTCTCGAACAGGGCGTGCAGCTCGGCCTCGTTGGCCAGCACGATGTCGGCCGAGGCCTCGATGAACTGCAGCAGTTCGGCGCGCCAGCGGTGGACCACGAAGCTGTCGGACAGGGTGATGGCGACCTTGCGGCCAGCCGCGTGCGCGGCGGCGGCGGCGGCCTCGAAGGCGGCGCGGGCCGGGGCCGGGTCGAACAGATAACCTTCGAGGTAGACGATCTCCGAGGCCCCGATCAGGTCGGCGTCGATGTCCGCGACGGTCAGCTGGTTGGCCGCCCCGAGGAAGGTGCACATGGTGCGCTGGCCGTCGGGGGTGACGTTGATCATGCACACGCCGGTCGCGTCCCCGGTCAGCGGCGGGGTGGCGAAGTGAACGCCGACGGCGTGGATGTCGTGGGTGAAGACCCCGCCCAGCTGGTCGTCGGCCACCTTGCCGATATAGGCCGCCCGCCCCCCGAAGCTGCCGACGCCCGCCACCGTGTTGCCGGCCGATCCGCCCGAGGCCTCGACGCCCGCGGCCATGGCCGCATAGAGGGCGGCGCTGCGGTCGGCGTCGACCAGCTGCATCGAGCCGGGGGTCAGGCCCTGGGCGTCGAGGAAGGCCGGCTCGCACGGAGCGAGGACGTCGACGATGGCGTTGCCGACGGCGCAGACGTCGAAGGCGGCGGGAGCGGAGGACTGGGTCATGGGCGGGCCTTAGCCGGAGGAGCCGGCGCGCGCCAGTGGCTTCGCGCTGGACATATAAAGATATCCTTATATGGCAGGTCCGCCCGTCCGAAAGGTTGCCCCATGACCGAGATCGCCGTCCTGACCCCCGACCCCGCCGATCCCTCCTTCGCGGGCCAGTGGCCCGGGGTGCTGGAGCGGCTGGCGGCGGCGCTGGCCGGGGCCGGGATCACGGCGCGGCCGACGCCGTGGACCGATCATGTGCAGGACGCCGCCGCCCTGCAGGCCTTCCCGCTGGTCCTGCCGCTGATCGCCTGGGGCTACCATCGCGACCACGACCGCTGGCTGCGGGCCTGCGCGACCTGGCAGGCGGCGGGCGTGCGGATGCTGAACCCACCGTCGGTGCTGGCGTGGAACTCGGACAAGGCCTACCTCGGCCGCCTCGCGGCGAAGGGCGTGGCCGTCCCGGAGACGATCTGGATCGAGGCCGTCGCCCAGGCCGACGTCGACGCCGCCTTCGACCGGCTGGGGAGCGACACGGTCATCGTCAAGCCCCGGGTCTCGGGCGGGGCGTGGAAGACCCTGAAGCTCTCGCGCGGCGACCGGCTCGCCGACGCCCCGGAGGGGCCGGCCATGATCCAGCCCTACCTGCCGTCGATCGAGACAGAAGGGGAGACCAGCCTGCTGTTCTTCGGCGGCCGGCTCAGCCACGTGGTCAACAAGCGGCCGGTCGCGGGCGAGTTCCGCATCCAGACCCAGTTCGGCGGCCAGTACCGCGCCCTGCCCGAACCGCCGGCGGCGGCGCTGGCGCTCGCGGAGAAGACGCTCGCCGCCATTGACGAGGACCTGCTCTACGCCCGCATCGACATGGCGCAAGGAGCCGGCGGCGAGTGGTTGTTGATGGAGGCGGAGCTGATCGAGCCGGACTTCTACCTCGGCGCGGCGCCGGAGGGCGGGGAGAGGTTCGCGGCGGCGGTTAAGGAGCGCCTCTAGGCGGCCTCCCCCAGCGCCTGCAATCCGGCCCGCGAGGGGCACAGGTCGCTGATCACGCATGCGCTGCACTTCGGCTTCCGCGCCGTGCAGACGTAGCGGCCATGCAGGATCAGCCAGTGGTGGGCCTTGGGCAGCCAGGCCTCGGGGACGACCCCGTGCAGCTGGGCCTCGACCTTGTCCGGGGTCGCGGCGTTGGCGAGGCCGAGGCGGTGCGAGACGCGGAAGACGTGGGTGTCCACTGCGATGGCCGGCTCGATCCCGAGTTCGTTGAGCACCACGCTGGCGGTCTTGCGGCCGACGCCGGGCAGGGCCTGCAGCGCCTCGCGGGTCAGGGGGACCTCGCCGCCATGCCGTTCAAGCACGATGCGGCTGAGGGCGATGACGTTCTTCGCCTTGTTCCGGTAGAGGCCGATCGAGGAGATGAAGGGGATCAGCCCGGCCTCGCCCAGCGCCAGCATCTTCCCGGGCGTGTCGGCGACGGCGAACAGCTTGTCCGTGGCCTTGTTCACCGCCACGTCCGTGGCCTGGGCCGAGAGGGCGACGGCGACCACCAGCGTATAGGGGCTGGTGAAGTACAGCTCGGTCTTCGGGTCCGGCATGACGCGCGAGAGCCGGTCGAAGATCGCCTCGACCCGGTCCTCGTCCGGCGGCCAGCCGAGCACGGGGACCATGGCTCCGGTCATGACGGCGGGGCGCTTCGGCGCGGGCTTGGGCGCAGGTCTGGAACGGGCCTTGGGCGGCTTCATCCGGGTCGGGTAGCAGACGCGGACCGGAACCGGGAAGGACTCAGGTCTCCCACGCCGCCGGAATGAACAGGGCGCCGGCCCCGATCAGCATGCCGGCCAGACCGGCGGCCAGGGGCAGGTCGAACAGGATGGTGCAGCTCAAAATCAGAAGACTGGCGG
>JANJTI010000104.1 GCA_024711185.1 Brevundimonas sp.
GATATCCTCCGACGGTGACGATGGCGGACGCCGCGAGCGGACGGTCGTGAACGAGACGCTCCTCGGGCAGCGCTACCGCCTCGACGAGTTGATCGGCCGCGGGGGGATGGCCTCGGTCTGGCGGGCGACGGACACGGTCCTCGGCCGGCCCGTGGCCGTCAAGCGCCTGCACGCGGGCATGGCTGCGGCGGCCGGGATCCGCGCGGCGGCGAAACCCGGGGACCTAGGGGGCTGCCCCGGCGCCGGCGACCTCCCCCCCTGGGGCTCAGGGCGGCCGGGCCCCCGGGGGTGTGCCCGCCGGCGCCGCGCCAGCCCCCGCGGCCCCCCGGCGCGGCGGCGGCGCGTACCCGGGCGGGGCGGGCGCCGCCCCCCCCCAGCGGCTGCACGGAGCGGTGACCGAAGCGGCGGACGCCCTCGACCAGGGCCTCCTTGTCGACACCCTCGATCGGCGCCTCGCCGGCGGCGTAGACGTCGGCCACCCAGACGGCGTCGGCGTCGGAGAAGCAGGTCGAGAACTCCTCCATCAGATCGCGCAGGCGGGTGTAGCGGTGCGGCTGGACCACGGCGATGACGCGGCCCTCGGCGACCTGGCGGGCGGCCTTGAGCACGGCGGCGATCTCCACCGGATGGTGGCCGTAGTCGTCGATGATTCGCACGCCATGGGCCACGCCGGTGGTGGTGAAGCGGCGCTTGACCCCGCCGAAGCCCGCCAGGCCGCGCCGGATGGCGTCGTCGGACACGTCCAGTTCGCGGGCCACGGCGATGGCGGCGAGCGCATTGGAGACGTTGTGCCAGCCGGCCATGGGCAGGTGCAGGCCGGGGATGCGGATCGGCTCCTCGAGCGCGGCCAGCCCCTGCTGCTGGATGACCACGTCGAACCGGGCCCCGTCGGGCGACATCTGGCAGTTGTCGGCGCGGACCATGGCCTGCGGGTTGAGGCCGTAGGTGACCAGCCGGCGGTTGTCGATCTGGGCCACCAGCCGCTGCACTTCCGGGTGGTCGAGGCAGACGACGCCGAAGCCGTAGAAGGGAATGTCCTCGATGAAGTCGCAGAACGCCTTCCGCAGGGCGTCGAAGTCGCCGTAATGGTCGAGGTGCTCGGGATCGATGTTGGTGATGACCGCGACGGTGCACTTCAGGCGCAGGAAGCTGCCGTCGCTCTCGTCGGCCTCGACCACGATCCAGTCGCCATCGCCCACCTTGGCGTTGGTGCCGTAGGCGTTGATGATGCCCCCGTTGACCACGGTCGGGTCCAGACCGGCCTCGTCGAGCAGGGCGGCGACCATGGAGGTGGTGGTGGTCTTGCCGTGGGTGCCGCCGACGCCGATCGAGAACTGGAGCCGCATCAGCTCGGCCAGCATCTCGGCACGGCGCACCAGCGGAATGCGCCGCTCGCGGGCGACGACCATCTCGGGATTGGTCGGCTTGACGGCGGTGGAATAGACCACGGCCGAGACGCCGTCGCCGACATGGGCCGCGTCGTGGCCGATGAAGATCTTCGCGCCCAGCTTTTCCAGCCGCTCGGTGTTGGCGCTGGCCTTCGCATCCGAGCCCTGCACCGAGTAGCCGATCTTGAGCATGATCTCGGCGATGCCGCTCATGCCGATGCCGCCGATGCCGACGAAGTGGACGGGGCCGAGCTTGAACGGAACGGGGCGGAGGCGTGCGATCATCGCAGCCGCTTAGCAAGGCTTCGCGCCGAATGCATCACCTGCCCTTCCCTCAAGGTGGCCGCGGAAAACGACGGCCACTTCGGCCATAACGGCCACTTCGCCGCGGCCGAGGGTCGACGAGGAGGTCGGTGCATCGACGGCGGTCGTCAAGGCCCGGCGAGGAAAATTTTCCTACACCCTAGTCTTCGCCGACGAAATCCTGTGCGAACTCCGGCGAGTCGTCCTCGCCGGGGAGCAGCGGGGTCTCGTCCTCGTCGGTGGCGCGGGTGGGGTCGGGAACCTCGAAGCCTGCGGGGATGGAGAGGTCGAGCAGGCCGGCGGCCTTCATCTCCTGCACGCCGGGGAGATCGTAGAGGCTCGCCAGGCTGAAGTGTTCGAGGAACCGGTCAGTGGTGCCGTAGGTGACGGGCCGGCCGGGGGTGCGGCGGCGGCCCTTGAGGCGGACGAAGCCCATCTCCAGCAGCAGGTCGAGCGTGCCCTTGGACAGGGAGACCCCCCGCACGCTCTCGATCTCGGCGCGGGTGCAGGGCTGGTGATAGGCGATGATGGCGAGGGTTTCGAGCGCCGCCTTCGACAGGCGGCGCGGCTCCTCGCGCTCCTCGGTCATCATGAAGCCCAGGTCGGGGGCGGTGCGGAAGCGCCAGCGGTCGGCGACGCATTCCAGCTCGACGCCGCGGCCCTGGTAGCGATCGCGCAGGGCCGAGATGGCTCCGCCGACGTCGGCCCCCTCGGGCAGGCGGCGGGCGATCTCGGCCGCCGACAGGGGACCGGCGGCGGCGAACAGCAGGGCCTCGACGCGGCGCTCGATCTCGGTCTCGTCGGGCGCGAACTGCAGGCTCACGGGGTCAACTCCAGCGGCTGGCCCCGGCCCCGGCGCTTGAGGAAGACGTCGGCGAAGGGCTCGGCCTGTTTCACGTCCATGGCTCCCTCCTTCACCAGTTCGAGGCTCGCGGACAGGGTGGAGGCGGTGTAGCTGGCCTGGGAAGGCCCCTCCCCGCCGTGCTTCTCGGGGGCGATCTTCTCGAGCGGCGTCCACTGCTCGAGCCGGGGCAGGACCTCGCGCAGCCAGTCGCGCGCGGCCTGGAGCGCGAAGGCCTCGACCCTCTGGCCGGGGCTGTAGCGGCGCTGCTCCTCGCGGCGGCGCTGCTGCACATAGGCGGCCATCAGTTCGTACAGGCTGGCGTCGATGCGGTCAGGGGGGACGATGACCGTCGCCTCAGGATCGCCGCGGGTGAAGACGTCGCGCTTGAGCTGCGGCCGGGACTGGATGGCCTCGACGGCCCGGCGCATGGCCTCGAGCTTCTGCAGGCGGAAGGCCAGGGCGGCGGCCATCTCCTCGGCCGGAACCTCGTCGCCCTTGCCCTTGTCGGTGCGCGGCAGGAGCAGGCGGGACTTCAGGTAGGCCAGCCACGAGGCCATGACGAGGTAGTCGGCCGCCAGCGAGAAGTTGCGCCGCCGCGCCTCGTGCACGAAGGCGAGGTACTGCTCGGCCAGGCGGGTGATCGACAGCTTGAGCAGGTCGACCTTCTGGGTGCGGGCCAGCGCCAGCAGCACGTGCAGCGGGCCCTCGTAGCCCTCGAGATCGACCATGAAGGCGTCGCGCGCGTCAGCCTGTTCGACGGCGGTGAAGTCGAGGTTGGGCTGAAAGGCCTCGGTCATTTCAGCGACCTGGCGCGCGTCGCGCTGCCTGAGGTCATGCCTGCGCCTCACCGACGTCGGGGCCGCGGACGGCGCCAAGGCGGCCGCTCATCACGGCGTCGAAGCGGGCGCGGGCCTCCAGCGGGTCGAAGGGCTCGGGCTCGCGGACGATGCGGGCCAGCGCCGCCTCGGCGCGGCGGGCCGACCGGCCCTTCAGCTTGCCGACGCCCCCCGCCACGGCGCGCATCTCGGCGAGATCGCCATTGCAGTGCAGGACCACGTCGCAGCCGGCCTTGAGCGCCGCTTCGGCGCGTTCGGTCAGGGAGCCGGACAGCGCCTTCATCGACAGGTCGTCGGTGATGACGAGGCCGCCGAAGCCGAGATCCCGGCGCATCAGCCTGACCGCCTTCTTCGAGGTGGTGGCGGGGCGCTTCGGATCGACGGCGGCGAAGACCACGTGGGCGGTCATGGCCAGCGGCATGTCGGAGAGGGCGCGGAAGGGGGCGAAGTCCCAGGCGTCGAGGTGGGCCAGGTCGGCGTGCACCACCGGCAGGTCGTGATGGCTGTCGGCGAAGGCGCGGCCGTGACCGGGCATGTGCTTGATCACCGGCAGGACGCCGCCGGCCAGCAGACCCTCGGCGGCGGCGCGGCCCAGCTGCGCCACCAGGGCCGGCTCGCGGGCGTAGGCGCGGTCGCCGATGATGTCGTGAGCGCCGGGCACCGGCACGTCCAGCACCGGCAGGCAGTCGACGGTGATCCCGACCCCGCGCAGGTCGTGGGCCATCAGCCGGGCCCCGAGACGGACCAGTTCGCGGGCCGCCAGCGGGTCGTTGGTCGCCTCGAGGAAGGCGTCGGCGGGCGGGTATTTGGGCCAGTGCGGCGGGCCCATGCGCCGGACCCGACCGCCCTCCTGGTCGATCAGGACCGGCGCGTGGGGATCGTCGACGGTCTCGCGCAGCTCGTCAGTCAGGGCGCGCAGCTGGTCGGGGTCGTCGACGTTGCGGCGGAAGACGATGAAGCCCCATGGGCGGGCGTCGGCGAAGAAGACCTTCTCCTCCGCCGTCAGCCGCAGGCCGGAGCAGCCGTAGATCGCCGCCGAGCGCGTCACCGGACGATGCAGTCCCCGCCGGAGGCCTTGATGGCGTTGCACAGGCCGGTGGCCTGCTCGCGGCTGAGGCCGGAGACGGTGGTGCGGTAGACGGTCGAGCCGTTGGAGGCGGTGACCTCCTGGACGCGGCGGCTGGCCCCCTCGGTGAACTGCGAATAGCGGCCGACGACACGATTGTATTCGCTCTCGGCCAGCGTCGGGGTGGAGAAGGCGCCGATCTGGACGCCGGAGGTCCCGCCGGCGGCGGGGGCTGCGGTTTCCGCCTTCTTCCCGGGCGGAGCGGGGGTGGTCGGAGCGGGACGGGGGGCGGGCAGCGGGGCGGAGTCGACCGGGGCGGGAGCGGGGCGCGGCTGCACCGTCTCCGGCGGCGGGGTGAAGGTCGGGGCGTCCGTCGGAAGCTCCGGCTCCGAATAGACGTCGATGCCCGCGGCCGGATCGACCGGCTGGGCGTCGACGGGGGCCGGGCCGGTGATCTCGCCGACCGGCGTGCCGACGGCCGGCGGGGCGTCGTCCGAGGAGCGCGGCCCGGCGCGGTAGTAGACGACGACCGCGATGATCAGCAGCAGGAGGACGGCGGCC
>JANJTI010000133.1 GCA_024711185.1 Brevundimonas sp.
AGGCCTTCATCTCGGGGGCGGGGACGTCGGACGTCTATGTCGTCATGGCCCGCACCGGCGCGGACGGTCCCAAGGGCATTTCGACCTTCGTGATCGAGAAGGATGCGCCGGGCCTGAGCTTCGGGGCGCAGGAGAAGAAGATGGGCTGGAACTCCCAGCCCACCGCCATCGTCAGCTTCGACGACTGCCGCATCCCGGCGGCCAACCTGCTCGGCAAGGAAGGCGACGGCTTCCGCTACGCCATGATGGGCCTCGACGGCGGCCGCCTGAACATCGCGGCCTGCTCGCTCGGCGGCGCCCGCCTCGCCCTCGAGACGGCCCAGGACTACGTCGCCAGCCGCAAGCAGTTCGGCCGCCCGATCGGCGATTTCCAGAACACCCAATTCAAGCTGGCCGACATGGCCACCCAGCTGGAGGCCGCCCGACTGATGGTGCTGCGCGGGGCCTGGGCCATCGACACCGGCCATCCCGAGAAGACCAAATGGTGCGCCATGGCCAAGCGGCTGGCCACCGACGCCTGCTTCCAGATCGCCGACGAGGCGCTGCAGCTGCACGGCGGCTACGGGTATCTGAAGGACTATCCGCTGGAGCGCATCGTCCGCGACCTGCGGGTGCATCGGATTCTCGAGGGCACCAACGAGATCATGCGGGTGATCACGGCGCGGGAGATGATGCGGCAGTAGCTACTTCTCGCTGCATCCGGTGGCCGCTGCTTTGCCCAGGCGCTAGTTTGTTCGGCCGGAGGGCAGGGACCTGCAATGCGGGCGATGGAGTTGGAGCAGGCCGAGATCGAGTTTCTCATCTCATCGACGAGATCGAGCGCACCGGAGAAGTTATCGTCATCACGCGCGGAGGGAGAGCTGCGGCTCGGTTGGAGCCGGTGATCTCCGAATCGGCCGAGCAGCCGCCTCAGCGCCAACCGGGGTGGACGGTCGCTCGCGCGCCGCCTAATCCCGCTTTCATGACCGAGACCGCCGCAGCAGAACCCGAAGTCCTCGCCCGCGTCGAATCCGGCGTCGGCCGCCTGACCCTGAACCGGCCCAAGGCCCTGCACGCGCTGAACCGCGCCATGTGCGAGGCGATGATCGAGGCCCTGCTGGCGTGGCGCGAGAACGAGGCGGTCAAGTCGATCCTCATCGACCACACGGGCGAGCGCGGCTTCTGCGCCGGCGGCGACATCCGCATGATCGCCGAAAGCGGCAAGGGCGACGCCTCGGAAGCGAAGGCCTTCTTCGATACCGAGTACAAGCTCAACCACCTGCTGTTCGACTATCCGAAGCCGGTCACGGCCCTCGTCGACGGCGTGGTCATGGGCGGCGGCGTCGGCATCTCCGAGCCGGCCGATGTGCGCATCGCCACCGAGCGGACCACCAACGCCATGCCCGAGACTGGCATCGGCCTGTTTCCCGACGTCGGCGGCGGCTGGTTCCTGCCGCGCCTGCCCGGCGAGGTCGGGACCTGGCTGGCCCTGACCGGGGCGCGGCTCAAGGCGGCCGACACCGTCTTCCTCGGCATCCACAGCCACTACCTGCCGACCGACGCGCTCGAGGCCTTCCGCGCCATCCTCGCCGCCGATCCGGCCCACCCGGTCGACGTCGCCGACGGGCTGGAGGCCGATCCCGGCGAGCCCCCGATCGAGCCCTGCCTGCCGGCCATCGACCGCCTCTTCGCCCATGACCGCGTGGAGGACGTCTTCGCCTCTCTGGAGGCCGACGGCTCCGACTGGGCCCTGGCCCAGCTGGCGGTGCTGAAGACCAAGTCGCCCCAGTCCCTCAAGGTGACGCTGCGCCAGCTGCGCACCGGCCGCGGCTTCGACAGCTTCGCCGACAACATGGCCATGGAATACCGCCTCGGCGGCCGCGTGGTGCGCACCCACGACTTCCAGGAAGGCGTCCGCGCCGTCATCGTCGACAAGGACAATGCCCCGAACTGGTCGCCGGCGACGCTGGAGGCGGTCTCCGACGCCGAAATCGAGGCCCTGTTCGCGCCGCTGCCGGCGGAAGAGGAGTGGTCGCCGCTGGTCTGAGGGCTTGCATCCGCGGCGAAAGCGGCGGCGTATCTCCGGTCTCAGGAACCGGGGAGCCCGCCATGCGCCGTATCTCGACCTTCGCCCTGCCGTTCGCAGCCGCCGCGGCCCTGTCTGGCTGCATCGTCGTCGCTGACGGGGGCGAGACCACGGTGGTCCACCATGCGGCGCCGGCGCGGGACGCCTATGCGGCCGCGCTGGCCAATCCGAACCGGCCCGAGGCGGATGTGGCGCGCGACAGCCTGCGCCGTTCCGCCGACATGCTGGCCTTCATGCGGCTCGGACCGGGCGACGTGATCGCCGACATCCGGCCGGAAGAGGGCTTCTTCACCCACCTGTTCTCGCCGGTGGTCGGCCCGTCCGGCCACGTCTACGCCTTCGTGCCCAACCAGACCTCGGCACGGGAGAACGCCTACGCCGACAGCCTCGCCGCAATGTATGGCAACGTCAGCCGCGTCACCGGGGCGCTGGAGACGATGAGCTTCGATCGCCCGCTCGACGTCGTCTTCATGGGCGAGGAGTACCACGACTTCGTCATTCCCCGCTTCGGCGTCGACGTGGCGACGATGAACGCGGCCGTGTATCGGGCGCTGAAGCCCGGCGGCCTCTACGTCATCCTCGACCACGAGGCCGCGCCGGGTTCCGGCGTCTCGGTCGCGGGCACGCTGCACCGCATCGAGTCCGCCGAGCTGCGCCGCCAGGTCGAGGCCGCCGGCTTCGTCTTCGACGGCGCCAGCGAGGTGGTGCGCAACCCGGACGACGACCGCAGCCTCAGCGTCTTCGACGAATCGATCCGCGGCCGCACCGACCGCTTCGTGTTCCGCTTCCGCAAGCCCGGCTGAGCCGGATCGCCCAGGAGAGTTCGCCATGCGCCGTTCCGTTCTCCTCGCCGTCGCGGGCCTGTTGCTCGCGGGCTCCGCCGCTGCCCAGACCCCGCCGCCGCTGACCTTCCCCGAGCCGGTGCAGACCCTGCCGGGCGGGACCGACTACGCCGCCGTGCTCGCCTCCTCGGTCCGCACCGACGAGGATCGCGCCCGCGACGCCGCCCGGATGACCGAGCAGACCCTGCGCTTCACCGGCGTCCAGCCCGGCTGGAAGGTCGGCGACATGATCATGGGCGGCGGGTATTTCACCCGCGCCTTCTCCGCCGCCGCGGGGCCGGCCGGGAAGGTCACGGCCTGGCAGCCGGCGGAGTTCATCGCCTTCCAGGCGTCATACGGCGAGGCTGCCGACGCCGCTGACCGTCTGCCGAACGTGGACGTGATCCGTTCACCGATCGCCGCGCCGGACTTCCCGGCCGGCCTCGACCTCGTCTTCACGGCCCAGAACTATCACGACCTGCACCTGCGGCCGTTCGCGGCCGACACCGCGACGAAGGTCAACGCCGCCGTGTTCGAAGCCCTGCGCCCCGGCGGCTGGTACGTGATCATCGACCACCACGCCGTCGACGGCTCCGACCTCTCGGTCGCGGACTCCCTGCACCGCATCGACCGCGCCACCGTGGTGCGCGAGGTCGAGGCGGCGGGCTTCGAATACCGGTCGGAGGCGGCCGTCCTGTGGAACGACGAGGACCCGCGCACAGCCAACGTCTTCGACGAGTCGATCCGCGGGCGGACCAGCCAGTTCATGATCGCCTTCCAGAAGCCCGAGTGAGCGAAGGACGGGCGCTGGCGCATCGCCGCCGCCCGCGCTAACCCCTCCCGCAAACACACGGGAGAGACGCCATGACGCAACGCATCGCCTTCATCGGCCTCGGCAACATGGGCGGCGGCATGGCCGCCAACCAGGCGAAGGCCGGCCGGACGGTCATGGCCTTCGACCTGTCGCAGGCAGCGCTGGATCGCGCCGCCGCCGCCGGCTGCACCCCGGCCGCCTCGGTGGCCGAGGCCGTGAAGGACGCCGACGTCGTGATCACCATGCTCCCGGCCGGCCCGCACGTGCTGAAGGTCTATTCGGAGCAGATCATCGGCGCCGCGCCGAGCGCGGCCCTGCTGCTCGACTGCTCGACCATCGACGTCGACACCGCCCGCAAGGTCGCCGACCTGGCGAAGGACGCCGGCTACGCCTTCGCCGACGCCCCGGTCTCGGGCGGGACCATGGCCGCCGACGCCGGCACGCTCGCCTTCATGGTCGGCTGCGACGAGCCGGACTTCGCCGGCATCGAGGCGGCGCTGGAGCCGATGAGCCGCGCCACCTTCCGCGCCGGCGACCACGGCGCGGGTCAGGCGGCCAAGATCTGCAACAACATGATCCTCGGCATCACCATGCTTGGCACCTGCGAGGCCATTGCTCTGGCCGAGAAGCTGGGCCTGGACCCGGTGAAGATGTTCGACATCGTGGCCAGGTCGTCGGGCCAGAGCTGGAGCGTGAGCACCTACTATCCGTGGCCGGGGCCGGTGCCGACGGCGCCCTCGAACCGCAACTACGAGGGCGGCTTTGCGGCGGCCATGATGCTCAAGGACCTCAAGCTCGCCCAGGACGCCGCGGCCAGGGCCGGCGCCGCGACCCCGCTGGGCGCCCAGACCGAGGCCCTGTTCCAGATGTTCAACGGCCTCGGCTACGGCGGCCGCGACTTCTCGGCCATCCT
>JANJTI010000180.1 GCA_024711185.1 Brevundimonas sp.
TTCCCTACACGACGCTCGTCCGATCTGTGAAGGCCCGGTGCGGAACGGCGGCCGCCGCCGACCCGGTGAGGCCTTCGGGGCCGATCATCACCGTCTCCACGGTGCGGCCGTCCTCGAGCACCGCGACCGACGACGCGATGCCGCTGTCGATGAAATGGATCTGCTCTATCTCGTCGCCGGGCTCGAAGAATACGAAACCCTGCGAAAACTCGCTGCGCGTGCAGTGCTGGAGCAGCGCCTCGCGGTCTCCGGCGCCCAGAGCGTTGATCAGGCGATTGCCTGGCGGAAGTCCGTTCATGTCCCGCGCATAGGGCGTTCCGCGGCGGTGCGTCCGCCGGAAGTCGACTTAGCGGTGCGGTCGCCGGCCCAGCGCCGGCCAGGCCCGTGCGGGGTCTCGCCCGACAGACGCGCGCGCGCCGAGCAACGGCGCTCCGACGGGAAGGACGTCGGTCCGCGCCCGCTCCATCCGGATCACCATGCGGTCGCCCTGCCACACCTCGACACCGAGGGCGCTGCCATGCTGTCCGAGCTGGCTCATCCCTTCGCGAGCCGCCTCGCCGTCGTCCGCGCAATCCGAGAAGTCAAGGGTGGGCCGCTCGCCATCGGCCCCGATAAAGTGGAACTGATACAAGGACATCCGCGCCTCCGCTGCCCCTAAAGCGGTACGCGGATCGGCGCGGCACGTCTGTCGGGTGGACGACGCGAGCGCCTCAGTTCCTGTGACGAGGGCCGGCAGGGCGGTTGGCGTCGCACTGCGGCCGCTCAGCAGCTCCGACCAGCGCCCCGGCCGCGACCCAGCCGCGCAGGCGCCGAAAGCGAACCTCGCACCACCCCTGCTCACAGCCCTCGAGCGAGATGAGCGAGCGCGGCGCCAGGCGGGCGCGGACCGCGGCCTCGTTCGAGCGGCCGGCGCGGATGCTCACCTCTCGCGCCTCGGCGTTGAAAAGGCTGCGCCGGCTGGACACCACGCTGCGATGAACCCAGGCCACGGACCCCTCGGGGTCGCAGATCTTCCGCCATTCGCGCGTCTCGGCGATGACCTGGACCGGCAGGCCGGCGGCGCGGTACTCCCACAGGATGCGGTAATCGAGCCCCGGGCCCTGGCGGGCGTGCACCTCGTCCGACTTGAGGGACAGCCAGCGCGGCACCGGCTGGCCGCTCGGGGTGGGCCGCCCGTCCGGCATGCGATCCCCCGCGCCCGCCAGAACCGCGACGACGACGGCGGCGGCGACGGTCGCCAGTCGGGCCAGACCATCGGGAGCTTTGCGGGGCGGGAGGTTGGCCATTAAACGGAAGCGAGCGGAGTGAAGCCCCGAATGTCGACATCCAGGCTTAAGGTCGTATTAACCAGACGCCTTCCGGACGCCGTGGAGACGCGTCTCCGCGAACTGTTCGATGCGGAGCTGAATCTCACCGACGCAGCCATGGACCGCGCAGCCCTGAAGGCGGCGGTGCTGCGCGCCGACGTGCTGGTCCCGACCATCACCGACGCCATCGATGCGGATCTGATCGGCGAAGCCGGAGAGCGCCTCAGGCTGATCGCCAACTTCGGCGCCGGGGTCAACCATATCGACGTGGAGGCGGCGGTGGCGCGCGGCATCCTGGTCACCAATACGCCGGGCGTGCTGACCGAAGACACGGCCGATCTCGCCATGGGCCTGATCCTGGCTGTCAGTCGCCGGATTGTGGAAGGCGCCCGCGTCGTCGAGGACGGCCGCTTCGAGGGCTGGACCCCGACCTGGATGTGCGGCCGCAAGCTGGGCGGCAAGCGTCTCGGGATCGTCGGCATGGGGCGGATCGGCCAGGCCCTGGCGCGCCGCGCCCGGGCCTTCGGCATGCAGGTGCACTACCACAACCGCAAGCCTGTTCCCGAGCTGGTGGCGGAGGAGCTTGGCGCGACCTGGTGGGACGACCTCGACCAGATGCTGCCGCGGATGGACGTGATTTCCCTGAACTGCCCGGCGACGCGCGAGACCCGCCACCTGATGTCCGCCGACCGACTGGCGCGGCTGAAGCCCGGGGCCCTGCTCATCAACACCGCGCGGGGGGAGCTGATCGACGAGGCGGCGCTCGCCGCGTCGGTGGCGGCCGGAGCCATCGCAGGCGTGGGACTGGACGTGTTCGAGCACGAACCGGCGGTGCATCCCGGCCTCGTCGGGCGGCCCAACGTCGTGCTGCTGCCCCACCTGGGCTCTTCGACCGTCGAGGCCCGTCAGGACATGGGCGAGCGGGTGATCGCCAACATCCTCACCTTCGCCAACGGTCACCGTCCGCCCGACCGCGTGATCCCGGCCATGTTGTGACGGATCGCCCGGTCAGCCGCCGCAGGCCGGGCACGCCGGATCGGCGGCGATGCGGACCGTGCGCGCCGTCGCCGCAAGGCCGTCGTAGATCAGCAGGCGTCCGGTCAGGGCCTCCCCCGCCCCGACGACGAGCTTGATCGTCTCCAGGGCGGCGAGGGAACCGACCACGCCGGCCAGCGCCCCGACGACGCCGACGCGGGCGCAAGTCTCCGCGTCCGGGGGAGCCGCGGGCACCAGGCAGCGGTAGCAGGGGCGGCCGACGAAGACGCCGACCTGCCCGCTCCAGCGCCCGAGCGCGCCGGAGACCAGCGGCAGGCCCAGCGCGAGGCAGGCGTCGGAGACGGCGAAGCGGGTGGCGAAATCGTCCGTGCCGTCGATGACCAGGTCGCAGCCGTCGAGCAGCAGCGGCGCATTTGCCGGCGACAGCCGCTCGGTCCGCGGCTCGACCGCGACGTGCGGGTTCAGGGCCGTAAGGGCCGCTGCGGCCGCCGCGGTCTTGGGCCGTCCCACATCCCCCTCGGCGAAGGCGATCTGGCGCTGCAGGTTGGACAGGGCGACGTTATCGTCGTCGATCAGTCGCAGGGTCCCGACGCCGGCCGCCGCCAGATAGAGGGCCGCGGGGGCGCCGACCCCGCCCACGCCGACCAGTGCCACCCGGGCCGCCTTCAGCCGCTGCTGCCCGGGGCCGCCGATCTCGGCGAGCACCAGATGTCGCGCGTAGCGCTCGATTTCGTCGTCGGTGAAGCTCACCCGTCCCTGTTAGGCGGCGTCGGCCGCTCCGTCACGCCCTCAGGCGGCGCGTCGCAGGTCGAGCATCACGTCGGCGTCGTTGGCGGTGACCTGCGACAGGCAGGGGAGGCCGACTCGCTCGAGCAGCCGTCCCGGGTCGGCGCAGACATCCATCGGATGCTCGATGCGGCGCGCGGCGATCGGCGCGTCGCTGAGGATCCGCAGCGCCGTGTGGCGGGGATCCTCGCGCAGACGACGAAGCAGGCGGTCGAGATCCGCGCGGGCGCCCTCAATCACCTGGAGGATATGACCGCGGTGGAACATCATGCAGCCGGTGATGTGGTCGCGGCGGTTGTTGGCCACCGAAACGCCGAGGATCTGGGCGACCGACAGGGGCGACGCCCCGGTCGAACCGACAGCTTCGCTGGCGAAGATCACGCGATACAGCAAAGGCTTTGCCTCATTCAGCTCGAAACGGGGGCAGATTTGTGCTTGTAACGGCTTACATCGGCATTAATGTGACCAAGCTGAACAGCATGGATTCAGCGGCTTGCGCTTGCCGCGCCGCATTTCCGACTCCATCTGCAACGGATGATGAATCCCGACTTCCCCGACTGGCACGGCACCACCATCCTCGCGGTGCGCAAGAACGGCCGGACCGTGATCGCAGGCGATGGTCAGGTCTCCATGGGCCAGACCATCGTCAAGGGGGCCGCGCGCAAGGTGCGCACCCTGGCCGGCGGGCGGGTGGTGGCCGGTTTCGCCGGCGCCACCGCCGACGCCTTCACCCTGATCGAGCGCCTCGAGGCCAAGCTGGAGCAGTACCCGGACCAGCTGGCCCGCGCCTGCGTCGACCTGGCCAAGGACTGGCGCACAGATCGCTACCTGCGGCGGCTCGAGGCCATGCTGCTGGTGGCCGACCGCGACAGCATCCTGACCGTCACCGGGGTCGGGGACGTTCTGGAGCCGGAGCACGGCGTGGCGGCGGTAGGGTCGGGCGGCAACTACGCCCTCGCGGCGGCGCGGGCCCTGTACGATCACACCGAGCTGGACGCCGAGACCATCGCCCGGCGGGCGATGGCCATCGCGGCCGACATCTGCGTCTAAACCAACGGCAATATGACGGTGGAGACGCTGGGCTAGGCGCTCACGCCGCGGCGGCGATCCCGGCCTCGGCCAGCCATTCGACGATCTTGCCCTTGGGCATGGCGCCGACCTTCATCGAGGCCATCTGGCCGTCCTTGAACAGCATCAACGTCGGGATGCCCTTTACGCCCAGCCGCGAGGGCGTCATCGGACTGTCGTCGATGTTGATCTTGGCGATCGTCACCTGACCGGCCAGCTCATCGGAAATCTGCTCCAGGGCGGGGCCGATCTGCTTGCAGGGACCGCACCATTCCGCCCAGAAATCCACCAGCACCGGCTGGGACGCCTTGAGGACGTCGGTTTCGAAGCTGTCGTCGGTGACCTTGACGGTGGCCATGTAGTCTCTCCGTGGCCGCATCGATCGGCGCGGCGCGTCTGATGGGGGCCGGCCACTGTGCAGTGATTCCGGCGGTCGGCAGCGGATGTGGGGCGATCCGTCGCGCAATTCAACGCGCCCGGAACGCATCGAGAAGCGCGGCCGGAACCGCCGTCAGGCGCGGTCCGTCGGTCCACACCAAGGCCGCCTCCACGCGGCGGTCGGGATACAGGCGCTCCAGCACCGAGGCGTAGACCGCCAACTGCAGGAGGTAGGCCGGATCGGCGTCCTCGGCCCGCTCCGGCGCGGGCCGGTTCGTCTTGTAGTCGACCACGAGAACGCGGTCCGGAGCGACGACCAGGCGATCAATGCGCCCGGCGACGGGCGTCCCGGCGAACTCGCCCGCGATCGCGACCTCGGCCCGCGAGCCGGGACCGAACACCGGCGCGAAACGATCGTCGGTCAGCACGCCAAGGGCGGCCTCGATCATCTCGACACGCTGGTCGTCGCTGAGGTCCCGTTCGCGGGACAACAGCCGTTCGGCTGCTCCCCTCCAGCCTTCGGGAGGCAGGTCGGGAAGTCGCTCCAGCAGCCGGTGGATCAGGTCGCCGCGCCGGAATCGGCCCAGCGGCGCGCCGGCGGCTCCCGCCGTGGCCAGCGGGGACGGCGCGGGAATGCGCAGCATCTCCCCCATGCGCGAGGGCGCGACCGCCCGCGCCGCCCGGTCCGCGGCGGGAGGCGTCAGAGCCCAGGGCGGAAGGACGGGCGAGGCGGCCGTCGCCGGCGCCGCGCCGCCGGCCGCGCCCTGCTCCACGCCGAAGCGCAACCGCCCTCCGGCCAGCAGGCGGACCTCGCCCGGCCGGGCTTCCCCCAGGCGCGCGAAAGTCCCGGCGATCACGTCCCACCAGCTGCCCGGATCGAAGCCTTCCTTCGGCTTGCCCAGCTTGCGGCCCGTGACGATCAGCCGGTCCCGGGCGCGGGTCAGGGCGACATAGAGAAGGCGCAGCGATTCCGCGTCGGTGCGGTCCACGCGCGCCTGCCGAACGGCCGCCGAAGCGGCGCAATCCTGCTTCGAGCTGGAGGGACACATCAGCCAGGCTTCGCCGCCGCCGTCCAGCGCCACCGGCAGCAGGGCGGGCCCCTGGGGCTTCGCCTTCGAGGTCGTGTCCGGCAGGATGACGATCGGGGCCTCCAGCCCCTTGGCCCCATGCACGGTCATCACCCGCACCTCGTCGCGCGCGCCCTCCATCTCGCGCTTCACCTCGACGTCGGCCTGCTCCAGCAGGGCCAGGCAGGTCTCGAGATCGTGGCCGCCCCGCGCCTCGGCGGCCAGCACCTGCGCCAGGGTCTCGTCGATCGCCTCCTCCGCCTCCCGGCCCAGCCGGTCGAGGATGCGGGCCCGACCCGACCGTCCGTCCGGGCCGACCCGGTTCAGCGCGGTGGAGAAGAAGGCGAACGGATCGCGGTCAACGGCGACAAGCAGTTCGTCCATCAGGTCCCGGGCGGCCGCCCACGCCGGTTGCTCGTCGCCTCGCCGCTGCAACTCGCGCCACAGGGAGCGGCCCTGCCGCGCTTCCCTGTCAGCCAATGGATAGAGGGCGTCGTCGGTCCCGAAATCCGGCAGGTCGCAGAAGGGGCTGCGCAGAATCTCCGCCAGCGTCAGATCGTCGTCGGGGAACAGGGCGAAGCGGGCGAGCGCCATCAGGTCGTCAAAGACGATGTGGGCCTTGAGCTTCAGACGGTCGGCGCCAGCCACCGGCACGCCATCGGTCTTCAGGGCGCGGATGACCTCCTCGAAGGTGGCGTCGCGGCGGCGCACCAGCACGAGGAAGTCCCCATAGCGGGCGGGGCGATGGATCGGCCGCCTGTCCGCGTCCGTCGCCCATACCGCTGCGCCGCTCTCGACCCGCGCCTTGATCTCCCGCGCCAGCGCCCGGGCCAGCTGCTTGCGGGCGCTGCGGGTGTCCTCCTTGTCGACCGGGGCGTTCCACGCCTCGCGCTCCGGGGCGGCGGGGTCCTCGAACAGGGGCCACAACTCGACGGAGCCTTGCTGGCCGAGCCGGGCGGGACGGTGCACCGCGATGTCCCCTGTCTCGCCGGTCAGGGCGCGGGTGCGCTCCGGGCCTTCGAAGGCGGCGTCGACAAAAGCCAGCACCTCCTCGGTCGAGCGGAAGGAGGTGTCGAGCGGCACGTGGCGGAACCGCTCCGGCGGCACCAGCGCGGCGTGGGCCTGCGCCTCCTGCCGGAGACGCTCCGGTCGCGCCCCCTGGAACGAATAGATCGACTGCTTCTCGTCGCCGACGGCGAAGACGGTGCGGGGAATGGCGGCGGTGCGTTCGGCCCCCGCGCCGGCGAAGAACGGCTCGGTCAGCGCGCGCAGGATGTCCCACTGCGCAGGCGCCGTGTCCTGGGCCTCGTCGATCAGCACATGCTCCACGCCGCCGTCCAGCTTGTAGAGCACCCAGGCGGCGGTGGCCCGCCGGGTCAGCAACTCGACCGTCCGCGACACGAGGTCCGTGAAGTCGAGCGCCCCGAGGTGACGCTTGCGGGTCTCGTAGAGGGCGGCGTGGACCCGGGCGAGGGTCAGCAGCTTCTCCGTCTCGTCGGCTATGCGGGCGGCGCGGACGCCGTCGAGGCTGGCCAGGTACCTG
>JANJTI010000189.1 GCA_024711185.1 Brevundimonas sp.
GACCAGGCCGTAGATCGACGACAGGTTGATGATCGAGCCCCCCCCGGTGCGCCGCAGATGGGCGATGGCGTGCTTGGTGCAGAAGAACACGCCCTTGACGTTGATCGCCTGCACCCAGTCCCACTCGGCCTCGGTCACCTCGTGGGTCGGCTTGTCGACCCCGGCCACGCCGGCGTTGTTGACCAGCACGTCGAGGCGGCCGAACCGGTCGACCACGGCCTGCAGCACGCGCTGCACCTCGTCCTCGCTGGCGACGTCGCAGCGCCAGTAGGCCGCCGACAGTCCGCAGGCGGCGAGCTCGGCCGCGAGCGCGCCGCCTTCCGCGTCGTCGATGTCGAGGATCGCCGTCGACGCCCCTTCCTCGGCCATCCGGACGGCGGTCGCACGACCGAGCCCTACGGCGCCTCCGGTAACCACTGCGACCTTGCCGGACAGACGGGCCATGGGAATATCTCCTTAAAGCTCCAGCATCGCCTGCCCGTCGGCCCACGCCTTGAGCAAGATCAATCCCGGCGGAGCAGGCGAAGGACTTCGGTGAACAGCGCCTCGTCCAGGAGCGGTTTTTCAACGATCGGCGCGCCGAGGGCCGCGGCGCGACGCCGGAGGTGCGCGGAAGGCGCGGTCGTGATCAGCACCGCCGGCGCCGGGACGCCCCGGCCGCGGAGACCCTCGAGCAGATCGATGCCGGGCTGGTCCGGGAGCTTCTCGTCGATGATCATGCAGTCGAACGGGCCGCGCGCGGCCGAGGCGGCCAGAGCTTCTTCGGCCGAGGTGCAACGGTCGACCCGGAAGCCCCGGGTGTCGGCCATGAAACCGAGAGCGCGCAGCACGTCCGGGTCGTCGTCGACGATCAGAAGGGCGGGCGAACTCGCCGTCGCCGTGAATGACACCGGGGTCGCTCCTCAAGACGCCGGTGGACGCCGGCATCGTATGCTCGCGCGTCGGCGCCCGGAACGCCTTGATCCATGCCAATTCAGAGCCCGGCGGCGAGCGCGATCCGCATGAGTTCGGCCACGTTGCGGGCCCCTGTCTTGGCCATCAGGTTCGCGCGATAGATCTCGACGGTGCGCGGGCTGATCGCCAGATCGAACGCGATCTGCTTGTTCATCTTGCCCTCGATGACGCCGGCCAGAACGTCCCGCTCACGCGCGCTGAGTTCGGCGAGACGATCGCTGGCGCGCCGCCGCGCCTGGTCGGGCTCCTCGCTCGAACGCGCCGCCTCGAGGGCGCCCCGGAGGCAGCTGATCAGATGCTCGTCGTCGAACGGTTTCTCGATGAAGTCCCGCACGCCGGCCTTCATCGCCTCGACGGCCAGCGGCACGTCCCCGTGGCCGGTCATCACCACGACCGGGAAGTCGACCCCGCGGGCCGTCAATTCCCGCACGAGGTCGAGGCCGGTCATACCCGGCATGCGTACGTCGGTGAGCACGCAACCCGCCTCCGCAGGGAGGGCGTCGAGGAAGGCGTCGGCCGACGGGTAGAAGCTGGCGACGATGCCGTTCACGTCCAGAAGGAAGGCGAGGGCGTCACGGACGCCGTCGTCGTCGTCGATGACATGAACCACTTCAGGCACGGACGCTCTCCTCGGCGCGCGGGAGGGTGAACAGGAAGACCGCGCCGCCTCCCTTATTATCCTCAGCCCAGATGCGTCCGCCATGGGCCTCGATAATGGTGCGACAGATCGACAGGCCCACGCCCATCCCGTCGGGCTTGCTCGTCACAAATGGCTGGAACAGCCGGGCGCGGACCTCCGGGTCCAGCCCGGGTCCGGTGTCGGCGACGCTGATCCGGACGGCCTGGTCACCTTCGGCCTGGACGCGGATCTCCAGCTCCCTGGGCGACGTCTCCATCATGGCGTCGATGGCGTTGCGGATCAGGTTCAACGCCACCTGCTGGATCTGGATCTTGTCGACGACGACCGACCCGACGTCCCGGGCGAGGCGCAGGTGCACCGTCACGTCGCGGTCGCGGGCCCCGACCAGCGCAAGGGCGCTGGCCTCCTCCATGAGCACGGCCGGATCCTCGAGCGAGTGCTCGGTTTCGCCCTTGGCGACGAACTCCCGCAACCGCTTGATGATGTCCCCGGCCCTGAGGGCCTGGTCCCCGGCCTGGCCGAGGGCGGCCCGCAGCCGCGACAGGTCGGGGCGCTCGGCTTCCAGCAAGGTCACCGAGCCCTTCATGTAGCTCGCGATGGCCGAGAGGGGCTGGTTCAGCTCGTGCGCCAGCGAGGAGGCCATCTCGCCCATGGCGGTCAGCCGCGAGACGTGGACGAGCTCGGACTGAAGCTCCTGCACGCGGCGCTCCTGGGCGCGGCGTTCGGTCAGATCGCGCACGAAGCCGGTGAAGAAGCGGTCGCCGCCAAGGATCGCCTCGCCCACCGCCAGCTCCATCGGAAAGGTTGAGCCGTCCTTGCGCTGGCCGACGACGATGCGTCCGATGCCGATGATCCTCCGCTCCCCTGTCTGCAGATAGCGCCGGATGTAGTGATCGTGCTCGGTCCGGTAGGGTTCGGGCATCAGCAGGCTGACGTTTCGGCCGATCGCCTCATCGGCCCGCCAGCCGAACAGGCGCACCGCGGCGACGCTGAACGACTGCATCATGCCGCTCGCGTCGATGACGATCATCGCCTCGGGGACGGTCTCCAGAATGGATTCGAGGTGGGCCTGCCGGCTCGCCGCCTCGCGACTGCGTCTCCACAGTCGTTCGCCTGCCATGGCGATGGAGGGGCCGAGCACGCCGAAGGCGAAGGCGTCGATCAGGTTGGCCGCGCCGGCCCAGAGCGCCGGGCCGAGAATCGTCGTCGCCGAGACGAAAGCCAGCGCCGTCGCCGCCAGCGCGGGTCCCCGTCCGCCGAGCGCCGCCGCCAGGAGCACGGCGGGGACATAGAGGATGAAGAAGCTTCGGTCGCCGAAGACCGGGTCAAGCCCGGAGCGAACCGAGAAGGCGAGCAGGATGCCCACCGCGGCGGCGGCGTAGCCGTGACGCCGGGACAGCGACTTCAGGATCGCCGATCTGATCTGCACCGGACCCTCGCGGTCAGGACCGCTGGACGGCGGCCGCCGGAGGTCGACCATATCACGCGTATCGGCCGGGGCGATCAGGCCGCCGCCATGTCCTCAAGGGCGCCGGGGCGGCGGATCCGGTAGCGCCGGGTCCCCACGAACTCGACCACGCCCTCGGCCTGCAGGCGCCCGAGCATGCGCGAGATGGTTTCGATGGTCAGGCCGAGATAGTCGGCCATGTCCTGGCGGCTCATCGGCAGCGCCACGACATCGCCCCTGAAGCGGGCGGCGATGTCGAGCAGGAAGCGGGCGACCTTTTCGCAGGCGGTGGTCCGGCCCAGAAGCAGCATGTGGGACTGGGCGCGCTGGAGCTCCGAGGCGGTCGCCTGCCAGATCATCCGATCGAGACGGCCCGCGTCATAGGCCGCCGAACCCGCGCGACGGAGGGCGAGAACCTCGCACGGACCGAGCGCCTCCGCGGAGAAACGGTGCACCTCCCCGGTCTCCACCCCGATCACGTCCCCGGGGTAGTAGAAGTCGCCGATCTGACGGCGGCCGTCGGCAAGCAGAAAGCTGGTCCGGACCGCGCCGCCGACAAGGTGGTAGATCAGGTCCGCCTTTTCGTCCTGGGCGTAGATTTCCTCGCCGGTCCGGAAGGTCAGTCGGGCGGCCCCCGCCCAGTCGTCGGGGGCGGCGACGGCGGCGTCGAACGCCGGGTTGCTGAGCGCGAGGGACATGGCCGGACCTCCTGAAGTCGGATGACCAAGGCTTAGGTCGCGACGTCCGGCTTGTGCATTCGGGAGCGGTGCTTAAGGGCGGCCCCCTAGGGGATGTTACGTAGGCTTCCGGAGCCGCGTCGCCGTCGCAGCGCCCGGACGACGCCGCTCCACCCTCCTGCGGCCAGCCCGCAGCCGACCGCCAGCGTCAGCGCCCCGGGCGGCGGCGGCTCGAACCGGAACAGCTCGAAGACCCCCGGGGCGTAAAGAGCTGGCAGCAGGACGACGGCGAGGGTGGCCGCAATGGTCCAGAACAGGCGTCGACGCGCGTCGAACAGGCCGACGCCGGCCGAGGCGCCGATCGCCAGGGCGAGGGAAAGATTCCCGACGGCGAGGCCGACGTAGGCCGCGGCCCGCGCCGCGTTCTCTCCGACGGCGGGCAGCAGGCCGAGATACAGGCCGAGCACGGCGGCGAGGATCACCGCCCCCCGTCCGAAGCCGGCGAGAATCTCCGCCGGGCCGAACAGCGAGGCGCGCGGATTCCGGGGCGGGCGGCGCATGGCGTCCGGCTCGCTCGATTCACCTTCGAAGACCAGCGAACACACCGGATCGACCACGAGCTCCAGGAGCACGACGTGGATCGGGAAGAGGAACGGCGGGGCGCCAACAAGGATGGGCAGGAGGGCGAGGCCGGCGATCGGCACATGGATCGCCGTCACATAGATCAGCGCCCGGCGCAGATTGGTGAAGATCCGGCGTCCCAGCCGGACGGCGCCGACGATGGAGCTGAACCGGTCGTCGAGGAGGACCAGGTCAGCCGCCTCTCGCGCCACGTCGGTCCCGCGACCGCCCATGGCGACGCCGATGTCCGCCGCTTCCAGGGCGGGAGCGTCGTTGACGCCGTCGCCGGTCATGGCGACGACCGCGCCGTTGGCCTGGAAGGCGCGCACCAGAGCCAGCTTCTGCGCCGGTTGCACGCGGGCGAATACGCGCACGCTGCGCAGCCGCGCCCGCAGGGACGCGGCGTCGAGCGCTTCGATCTCCTCGCCCGTCATCACGCCGCCGTCGACATCGATGCCGGCGTCCATGGCGATCTTTCGGGCGGTGGCCGGATAGTCGCCGGTGATCATCGCCACCTCGATGCCGGCCGCGCCCGCCTCGCCCAGGGCGGCCGGCACGTCGGGCGCCACCGGGTCCAGAAAGCCGACGAGGCCGAGGAGGACGAAGGGGAGTTCCTCGGGTGCGTCCGCGGCTGCGTCATGTCGCGCTTCGGCCACGGCGAGAACCCGCAGACCGCTCGCGGCGAGTCGTTCCAGCGCCTCCCGGGCCGGCGCGGCGTCCGTCGCAGACAGTCGGCAAAGGGCGAAGACAGCCTCGGGCGACCCCTTGGCGGCGGTGACCCTGCCGTCTCCGTGCGCCCACGTCTGGACCACCGCCAGCCGCCGGGGGGTCATCGGCCACATCCGCTCCGGCCGGTCCGACGAGGCGGCGGAGTGGCGGCTCAGCGCCAGGTCCATAGGATCGGTGGGCTGCGGACTGCTGGCCGCGGCGGCGGCCTCGAGCACCAGCCGGAGCGAAGCGGGCAGGGCGTCCGCGCCGGGCACGCCTTCCGCGTCGGGCGTCCACACGGCCGCCACCTGCATCCGGTTTCCGGTGAGTGTGCCGGTCTTGTCCACGCAGAGCAGGCTCGCGCCGCCCAACGCCTCTACGGCGGCTGGACGACGGACCAGCACCCGATGCCTCGCCAGCCGCCAGGCCCCGAGGGCGAGAAAGACGGACAGCACCACGGGGAATTCTTCCGGGATCAGTGCGATGGCCACGGTGATTCCGGCCAGCGCACCTTCTATCCAGAGCCCCCTGAGCGTGCCGTAGGCGACGGCGACCACGCCGGCGAAAACCAGGGCGAGCGAGCCGATCACGACCACGATCCGGCCGGTCGACCGTTGCAGGGGCGTGCGACTGGGTCCGATCGTCGACAGGGAGGCTCCGATCCGACCCAGCGCCGTCCGGGCTCCGGTGGCCGTGACTTCCATGATCCCCTGACCGGCGACGATCAGGGTTCCGGCGAACACCTCTCCCGGGAGACATCCCCCTGGCGCACCGGGCGCGCCGCTGCGCGTCACCGGTGCGGACTCGCGGCTGAGCACGGATTCATCGATGCGCAGCACATCCGCGCCGAGGAGGCGGCCGTCGGCCGGGGCCCGCTGTCCCTCCGCCAGCAGGACCAGGTCGCCCCTGACGAGCTCGCGGGCGGGGAGACTCGTCGTCCGACCTCCGCGCCGGACGCGGACGACCGGATCGGACAGGCGACCCAAGGCCCGCAGGGCGACCTCGCTCCGGACCTGCTGCACAGCGACCAGGCCAATGGTGACCACGCCTGCCGCTGCGAGGAGCAAGCCTTCGCCCTGGTCGCCAAGCGCCAGATAGAGAACCGAAGCCGCCGCCAGCAGCAGGAACATCGGTTCTCCCGCCGCTGCGAGGGCGATGGCGGCCGCGGAGCGTCGGCGCTCGGGCGAGAGGAGGTTGGGGCCGTCGGCGGCCAGCCGCCGGGCCGCTTCAGGAGGGTCGAGACCTTCGAACGGCGACGGCGAAATCATGGACGCTCCGGTTCGCGCCGGCCATCCCCAGGCGGCCGCCGCAGTCTGGGGCCGCCGGCTCCGGGCGCCTTGACGACGGTCAAGCGGAACCGGCGCGACTGCTCCTGAGGTATCCGGGGCCGGGGCTGGATATCCGCACAACGCCCGTCCGCCCTGGCGAAGCGGCTCATGTTGATCCGGATCAAGGCTTGCGCCCGCAACCGGCGCGAAATTTCCCCCTGCGAACGCCGATCGACGTCAGGGAGCCCGCTCATGACCATGCTGAAAGTCATCGAAGTCCTCGCCGAGTCCGGGGACAGTTGGGAGGACGCCGCGCGGAAGGCGGTGGCGGAGGCCTCTCAGACCCTTCGCCACGTGCGGTCGATCTATATCGAGAACCTGCAGGCCACGGTCGAGAACGGCCGGATTTCCCGCTACCGCATCAACGCCAGGATCACCTTCGCCCTCGACGACGGCGATTGATCGGCGGCGCGGTCGTGGCGCAAGCGCGGCCGCTACGGTGGTGCGATCGCCTGGAGCCGACACGGACAGGCGGACGCGCCTCGTCTCGCCCGCGAGCGGCCGGGCGACGGATGCTCGGCTATGGACGCCGTCGCGCGAGCGCTCCTTGACCAGGATCAATGCGCGCTCGCCGGCCAACAGCTCTCGTTGTCGATCTGGAGGAGACCATGTCCCGGCGCCTCGACT
>JANJTI010000265.1 GCA_024711185.1 Brevundimonas sp.
AGCGCCTGCAGCGCCGCCGGCGCCATGCCGGCCGTGTTGTCGGATCCGAAATCGTAGCGCATCAGCCTTCGCCCTTCTCCAGCCGCGCCACGGACACCCGAACGGGGTCCGGATCGCGGCTGATCTCGACCTGGTGCGGGAACGGTATCTCGATGCCGGCCCCGTCCAGCGCCTCCTTGCCGGCCTGCATCAGGTCGGCCTGGGTCTGCCACCAGTCCTCCGACTTCACCCAGGCGTGCAGGGTGATCTGGACGGCGCTGTCGAGGAGGGCCGTCACGCCGGTCCACGGCGCGGGGTCGGCGAGCACCTTGCCGTGCGACGCGGCCACGCCGGCGAGCACCGCCCTCGCCTCGCCCAGATCCACGCCGTACCCGACCGAGAAGTGAATCTCGATGCGTCGGGTCTTCTGGCCGGTCAGATTGATGACGACGTCGCTGAGCACCTTGGAGTTCGGCACCACGATCTTGTGGTTGTTGGCGTTCGACATCTGCGTCGTGAACAGGTCCAGCCGCTGCACCGTTCCGGCCACCCCGCCCAGATCGATCACCTCCCCGACCCGATAGGGCCGCAGGATCAGCAGCATCACCCCGGCGGCGACGTTCGACAGCGTGCCTTGCAGCGCCAGCCCGACGGCCAGCGAAGCGGCGCCCAGCACGGCGATGATCGAGGTCGTCTGCACCCCCAGCCGCTGAAGCACGGCGATCAGGCCGATGATCAGCACCAGAACGCGGACGACCTGGGTGGCGAAGCTGAGGACAGTCGGATCGCGACGGAAGCCGCCGATCCGCCCGAGCACCCGCTTGGCCACGCGCGCGGCCCAGCGCGAGGCGAAGACCGTCGCCACGAAAATGATCCCGGCCACGAGCAGGTTGACGGCGAAGTCGCCGGCCATGTCGGTCAGTTTGGCGATCACGGCGGCGTCCACGGCGGCCGCCTCGCGGCCGGCCGCGACCGCCTGGTTCAGGGGAGTGATCAGGTCGGGCATGCGCCGGGTCTAGCGCCTGACGCGGGATTTGGAAGCCCGTCAGGCCGGATTTGCGGCGCTCATCCGGTCGAACGCGCGATGCGCCCGCCGCCGCCTTCGATGGCGTCCAGCAGGTCCATCACGTCGTCGAGGGTGTTGGCCTCCCGCGCCGGCTTGTCCCAGCGGATGCGGCTGATCCGCGGAAAGCGCATGGCGACGCCGGACTTGTGTCGGCCCGACCGCTGCAGCCCCTCGAACGCCACCTCCAGCACCAGGCCGAAGTCGCGGCCCGCCCGCACGGACCGAACAGGTCCGAAGCGCTCGACGGTGTGGTCGCGCACGAACTTGTCGAGCTGTTTCAACTCCTCGTCGGTGAAACCGAAATAGGCCTTGCCCACCGGCGTCAGGGCCCCCTCCTCCGTCCACACGCCGAAGGTGTAGTCGGAATAGAAGCTGGAGCGCTTGCCCGAACCCCGCTGGGCATACATCAGCACCGCGTCGATGACATGCGGGTCCCGCTTCCACTTGAACCACGGGCCCTTGGGCCGGCCCGCCACATAGGGGCTGTCCCAGCGTTTGAGCATCAGCCCCTCGGCCGCCGCGCCGACGGGCGGGTCGGCGCGCAGGCGGGCCAGGTCGTCCCAGTCGTCATAGGGCACGATCGGCGACAGGTGCAGCCGGGATCCGCCGCGGGGAAGCATCGCCTCCAGCCGCGCCCGGCGCGCCCTCAGCGGCAGGCCGCGCAGGTCCTCCCCCTGCTCGGCCAGCAGATCGTAGGCCACGATCGCCGCCGGGCTGGCGGCGATCAGCTTCGCATCGACCGTCTTCCGGTTCAGCCTCAGCTGCAGGTCCGCGAACGGCGCGACGGCGCCCTCGCGCCACACCACCAGCTCCCCGTCCACCGCGCCGTCGAAGGCGAGGCCGGCCATGACGTCGGGAAAGGCGCGGGAGATCTCGTCTCCGGTGCGGGAGTAGAGCTTCTCCACTCCGCCTTCGCGAACGGCCTGCACCCGGATGCCGTCCCATTTCCATTCGGCCGCGTAATCGGCGGGGCTCAGCCGCTCGAAGTCGACGGCCTCGTCCAGCGCCGTGGCCAGCATCACCGGCCGGAAGCGGCCGGGGGCGTCCGCATCCGGCGGGCCGGCCCGGCCCTCCAGCCAGGCGAACAGGTCGGCGTAGGGCGGCTCCAGCGCGTGCCACACCTCCTCGATGTCGGACGCCTCGACAGGCGCGAGCGGCGTCGCCGCCTCATGCCCCTCAGGATCCGGCGGCGCGCTGAGGGTCGCCGGCCGCATCATCGCCGCCGCCGTCTTGGCCAGACGCGCCGACATGCCGACCCGAAGCGCACCGGTCATCAGCTTCAGCAGGGCCCAGCGCCCCTTCGGCTCCAGCGCGTCCAGCCAGCCCTCCAGCAGCCGCGGCACGTCTCCCCGCCCGGCGCTGCGGAGCGCCTCCACCACCTCGGTGAGTTCAGGCTCCCGGTTCGGCCGCAGGTCCGGATTGGCCGGCCAGATCAGGCTGACCGTCTCGGCCATGTCGCCGACGTAGTCCCGGGACCAGCCGCACAGCACCGGCTCGACCCGCGCCTCCACCGCCT